>UQAI01000004.1 GCA_900538885.1 uncultured Mollicutes bacterium | reverse complement strand
TCTTTCTTCCTATATCAAAAAGGCTAAAAAATCGGCCGCTGAACAAGATGCTTTAGGCGTTTATAAAGAATTCCTACAAAAAGTACTTGATGTATCTTCTGAAGATTATGGAACTATGTCTGAATTAAATTATGTTGTTGAAGTTAATAAACATCAAGTTATTATTCAAAAAGGCTCTGTTGTTGCTTCAATACCTTTTGGTGAAAAAGATGGAACATACAAAATTCAAAAAAATACAAATGTAGCAAGTGTTCCTCTAAAAGAAGAAGTGGAAGGATCAGATAAGAAAATTTTTAAGGAAGAAACAATTGAAACCTTTAGTGCTAAAATCACTTCTGCAACAGTTGAGGTTGGTGCAACCCCAAAATGGAATTTTATATATATAAAAGATGATACTGTATATACTATGGATGCTTCACTTCCAGTAGCTTATGTTAGATCATAATAAACTATAAAGGAGACCAGAAGAAATATGAAAATTAATAAAAATAAAAAAGGCTTTACACTTACCGAGCTAATAATTGTTATTGTTATTATCGGTATCTTAGCCGCAGTTTTAATCCCTTCACTATCTAGCTACATTAAAAAAGCTAAAGTTTCTAAAGGTGAACAAAATGCAAGAAATATGACATCGTTAATTGTTGGTGAAGTACTTCTTAATGATAAAGAATTCTTAATGCCTGATGAAGTTGTAGAAATAGTTAAGAAAAGTGGTTATGATTTAATTTCTGAGTTAGAGGAATATGCTTATTGGTATGATACGGAACATAATAGAATTGAATATGTTAAGATTGCGGATGCAATGAATTCAGTTTCAGCCGCAACATCAACTCCTCGTTCAAGAGTTGAATGCTTATCGGAAGCTCGTCCTAACTGGTTCTATATTGACCAAACTCCTAATGCAATTAAAGAAGCTATTGATGGCGTAAACAATCTTTATGCGCTTGCAAAGGGTGAAAGTGCAGCGCCTAGCGATCAAGATGCATATGAAAATATTTTAAATCAAATGGAAACTAAATTTAATGAGTTAGTTAATAACTTAGAAAAAATGAAATTTTTAAATAAAAGTAAAAATTCACAAGTTAAAAATGATATAGTGAATTATGTTAAAAGTTTTAGTGTTGATAAAACCATTTACTATACTGAAGACGGTATGTTTAATACAAGACTTTGTGAAAATTGGAATGGTAATGCTGGCTATGCATCAGGTTCTTCGATTTTGGCAGAAGCAACACCTGATGAGGCAACTGCCTTAGTATTTGAACATGGTGTGATAACAAAAGGCGTTAATGAGTTAAAATTAACAGATGAATTTAAAAATTTAGCTATAATTATAGACGCCCCAGTTTTAATTCCTACAACTGTAACACGTGTCAATATGGCTCTTTCTACTTTAATCAAAGGTCAAGTCTTAGTAGTTGCTAGTAATTTAGATTCTGTTGATAATCTAGGTCACAAGAACGGTACTGTTGAAGTTGGTAATCTAGCTTCCTTAAATCTTATTACTTATAACGCTTTACCTTATACTTTAAATTATACTAAACGCGCTTATAGATTTGTTACTGGTACTGTGTTTGTTATAGATGCGAATAAAGAATTATTTGTTGGTGATAAAGGAACACTTTGGATTTATGATGCTAAAGCTGAAAATGATGATGATAAAATTAAGCCATATAAACCTAGTGATGGATACGTTCCTGGAACTTCTGGATATTATACTTACTATATAGATGCTAATATAGATGCTAATGGCAGAGCAAAAGTAGAGACAACTGTTATTAAACCTACAGAATTTAGTAAGACTGAATTAGAAAAAGTGCTTATTTCAGAATATTTAATTCCTACAATTCAAGTAAACCAAGTTAATTTCTCTGACTTTATATCTGGTGGTAAGATTAATGGTCAAATTTCAATGAGTTCTGTCGTAGCACCTTACTCAGTAAAATTCTCAGGTGCAATGGTTAATTCTAATAATGTTGGTTACAAACTAGATAATGTTGGTTATATTACTGATATACTATATGGTATTGATCAATTAAGAACTGTGACTGATGCAACTGGCGCCATTACATATACAAT
Organism: uncultured Mollicutes bacterium; assembly: GCA_900538885.1. GTDB lineage: Bacteria > Bacillota_I > Bacilli_A > ML615J-28 > CAG-313 > UMGS75. The sequence goes on along the minus strand of UQAI01000004.1, from coordinate 51,371 downwards.
GGATGGTAATACTAGTGCTAAAATTACTGTTAATGTCCCTTATACCGCAAATAAATTTGTTAATTTTAGTAACGTAAAAGTTACAGTTGATTATAAACCAGTGTATTATGAATATATTGATTCAAAATGGTTAGCAGGACAAACATTAAGAATTCAAACTGGTAATAAGTATGGTGGTAACATGTCTGGCTCTAACTCTACACCACAGACTGAAATTATTAGAAGTGGAGAATTACAAGGAAATATTTATGATGGCTTTACACTAGATGTTAATGGCATTGACAATTATAAATATAAAACAGGTGAAAAAGAAGAAAGTTGTAATCAAATCGAGATTACAAAAATACAAATTACGGATAATGAAGGCAATGTACTATTTGTTAGATATTTCAGATAGTGTGCCCTTATTATATAAAAAAAATTATGGAGGAAATTATGAAAAAAATTTTAAATTTATTTTTAATGGCAATAGCCATATTTACGCTAGCAAGTTGTTTTGAAAATGGAGGTTCAACTACTAGTTTTGAAATTGATGGCTATCCAAAAACTACTTACGTTTTAGGAGAAGAATTTGATTGGACAGGATTTTCTGTAAAAATCGATAATAAATCTTATGATTATGAAGCTGCAAAATCAAAAGTTAATTTCCCTGAAAATGATCCAAGTACATCTAAAGCAGGTACATTCACGGTTAAGGTAACTTATAATGGGCTTAATGCATCTTTCCAATACACTGTATTAGATTCTTATTTTGCGAATGGTAATGGTACTGCAACTGCTCCTTATCAAGTTTCTACTGTTGAACAATTTAAAGTTGCTTTAGGACAACAAGGAAAAACTGAAAGAACATATTATACACTAGTTAATGACATTGATTTTAAAGGCGCACTTGAAGATCGTACTGCTGAAACACATGTAACTGAAAATGTAGAAATCAATGGTCAAGGTTATGCTTTGAGAAATGTAAATGGTATATTAGGTTATAGATTGGTAGATTCAACTATTAAAAATATTGATATTCATTTCTCTGAAGGTGAAAAAGGTGAATTTACTTACAAAAAAAGAGGAGCTATATTTGAATATTTAGTGGGCACTGTTACTTTTGAAAATATTAAAACATTTGGAAAAATTGATTTTAAAACATCAAACGCTTCAATATTTGGTCAAATATTGGTTGAAGAAACAGGAGCAAAAAATATTGCAGTATTAAGAAATTGTAATAATTATGCTTCTTTTACAAACTTAGGAACATATGGGGCAGTATTTACTAGTGGTGTTGGTAAGGTAGATGAAGTAACAAGCAAAGATAGTAACTCATGTTGGTATGTGTTAAATTGTAAAAACTACGGTGAATATATCGCAACATATGTTGGTTTAATTAACCCTAACTACAATTACTTCTTAAATGTAAAAGCTTATTATGTTTTAGATGAAAATACTAAAAATTTTGGCGATTTGATTTCAATTTCTGCAAGCAAAGAAAGTGTTTATAATAAATCAAATCTTGAAAATGTAAGTACCGCAAATTTGTCAAGCTTACTTTGCGCATTTAATAAAGGTGGCGCAACAATGGAAACTGTATTTGGACAATACTATATGTATGATGCTGCTAAAGGTATTATTTCAATAGATGAAGTTAAAACTAGTGGCATGAAAAAATTTGGTTCTGAAGAGTATAAACAAATGGCTGTAGTTGATGTTAAGGATATGAGTGTATTAACTTATAATTTTAGTATTGAAAAAAATAATGTTGGTAAATATGAATTTGCTATTACTAAAGGTAATGACAGCCAAACTAGAATTGCTAAATTTGTTATTTCTCTTTCTGGTGGTTCTACTAAACATGATGAAGAAGGAAAGCCAGGCTTACGCTCAGCTAACTCAACTTTTGCTACAATTGAATGTACTACTTTAGAAGAAGCAAATAAACTTGGATTATTCGAACCTACACAAATATTTAATTTCTTAGGTGACCGTTCTTGGACAATTGTTGGTACTACTTGGACTGGAGAATTACCAACTAATGCTAAACGACTATCAGAGTGTTTATATGAAGTGACTTATGGAGGAAATCTTGCATATGTTGTTGTTCCTTGTGAAAGTAATGGATATGCGACAAAAGATAATAATACAATCTCTTTCATTTCAATCGTTGCATTAGACGAGGATGGTAATGTTTGTGGTGGTACGGGCATAGAAAAATAAATTATAGTTCAAAATAATACATTAATTATTAGTCTATTAATGGCATCTCTATAGGGATGCCATTATTTTAAGAAAAGAGGAAATAATATGAAGAAACTACTTTATAGTTTATTATATAGCTGTTCCATCACTTTGGGTTTAACATTATTGTTATTTATTATCATTAAAAATCTTGTTCCAATTATTGGGTTGTTTACTGATAATGAGATTATAACAATGGTTGTTAAACAAATAGATGAGATAGGATTAAAATTACCATATTTATTGATTTTGTGTTTTTTTGTTTTGTATTTTATTTTGTTTTATTTATGTGGTAAGCATAAAATAATATTGATAATTGTTAGTGTTTTAATTTCTATCTGTTTTCTTATAGTTAATTTCTTATTATGTAGTGTCAATAAAGATTTTGTTTTTCAAATTATAAATAATTTAAAGGAGAACTATGATGCTTTCAAAAATCTCTAAGAATAAAAAATATGAAAAAGTCGTTTTAGTTGTATTTTTAGTTATAATATGTTTTGTTGGGCCATTTATATATAATAAGATTGTTAAGTATTTTGATGATAGTGTTGTTGTAACTGAGCTTAGTCATGTGGAAAATTTTGATATTGAGACTGGTGATAATTATTATAATGACTATTATGTCATTAAGATTAATGAGGAATTTACCCCTACAATTAAGTTTTATCCAGAAAATTTATCATATTATCAAAAGTCTATAACATATCAAAATAGTAACTCTAATTGTCTTTCAATTGATTATAAAGGAAAATTCAAGGGATTGAAAGAAGGAAAAGCTACGGTTAAATTAATTTCTAATGATAATAGCGATGTAACTAAAACTATAAATGTGATGGTAATAAGAAGTAATAATGAATTAAGGTTTAATAATAATTTAGTTTATAATAAGCAGCTATATAGTGTAGGACAAATAGTACCGATAGATTATTATGCTTATGGACCAATTACATTAGGAGAAATTGAACTTACATCAAGTAATGAGGATGTAGCTTATTTTAAGGATAATTATTTATATGCGAGTTCAATAGGTGAATCAACTATTAAAATTCAAAGCGTCATAGATCCTAGTATTTATGCAAGTATTGACATAAAAGTTGTTGGAGGTTATGATGCTGAAGAAACAACTAGTGTTTCTTTTACTGATGCTATTACAGCCGGTGGTATTAACTTCAATAAAAAAGATTTTTTATCAACTAGTATGCATGAAGGCTATACTATTACTTTAACCGCAAAAGGTAATGGTAATGGTACTGAACAAGTAGATTTTGAATTTAATGATGATACTTTAGTTAAAGTAACATCTATTACTAATACTTCTATTACTTTTGTTTGTTTGAAAACTGGGGACTTGAAGGTTAGTGCTACCTCTAAGTTTGACTCAGAACTTAAGGATGAAATTAGTTTTAAGATTTTTCCGATTGACCCAAAGAGCTTTTTTAGATTAGTTAGTCCAACTAATGATAAATTTAAGGAAATTGATTCTAAAAAATATTTAATTATGTCTTCTGGTCAATTAGAACAAGTTCAAGTCTTTTCTCGTGATTTCGAATTAAAGAATAGTCTGATAATTACATCAAGTGATGAAAATGTAGTAACTGTTGAAGATGGTTATTTAAAAGCCTTAAAGCCTGGTATTACTAATATAAAAATTACTCATGAAACAAATAAAATGTGTGAGATTAATTTTTTAGTTAAAGTTGAAAATGATATGGAACTATTTTCTAAAATTGAAAATATTACTTTGTCTAATAAAACTAGCAATGTTAATGACTATGAGGATAATGAGGTTAAAGTCAATCAAGTAATAGATTTAGAATTTGACATTTATCCATATTATGCTACTAACATAAATAATGTTATTGTTCAGCTTAGTAATGATGCTATAGCCAAAGTGACTAAATCAATTATAGAAAATAAATTAATTGTTAAACTTGAATTTGTAAATATAGGATATGTAAGTTTAAATATTATTGTTTTGGAAAATGAAGTTTTAAATCTTGAATATGATTTTGTTGTTACAAATAGTAAGGATGTAACCTTTGCTTATACAGCTGTAAATTTGATTGAAAGAGGTCAAACCGCATCTATTAGAACAGAAATAGATGAAGAACTAAGAGGTGTTAATTTTACATATAGTTCTAGTAACGAAAAAGTTATAAAGGTTAGCCAAGATGGATTATTTATAGGTTTAGGATATGGTACTGCCACTATTAGTATTCATGCAACTGATGGTGTAACAAGTTTTGATGAATCATTTGAAGTTGAATGTGTCAAAGAACATAGTTTATATGATGCTTTAAACACTTTTAAAACAATTGTTAAAATGAATGATGAAGAAATTAATTTAAATGAAAAATTAATGTATATTGGTGATAGTTTTACTATTGATGTATCATTTACTCCAAGTAATCATCCTTTTGGAAAATATCATGAAGTAAAAATAGAAAAACCTGAAATTTTAAGTGTTGATAAAAATAACAATAAGTATACGTTTAAATGCTTAAAGAGTGGAACAACTAAAGTTACTGTTTATCCTTACGCAAATCCTGATTTTTCAGTTGAATATACTGTTGCCATCGCAAATATTATGCCTAAATTTATGTTTGTTAGTGTACCTGATAAGGTAATGTATGTAGAAGATCGATATCAGTTTGGTTATTTGATTGACTGGCGAGCAACATATAGTAATGTTGATATTATTATTGGTGATGATTCAATGGTGAGCGTTGAGGATGATTATCTAGTTATTAAAAAAGCTGGTAAAACTTATGTATCATTTATTATCGATGATAATGATGATAATACAGTAAGTTATGTTCAAACACTTAATATAGAGGCATTTGACCATAGTACAGGCGTTAGACTTGAACGATATGGTTATGGTAATTTTATTGTAAGAATTATTAGTCAAGTAATTTGTGCTTTAATTATTGGTATTTTAGCGTTCGTTATCGCAAATAAAAAACCACTAAAACTTAATAGTGTATTAAATTATGTAGTCGTTATTTGTGGTATTTTAGTTTTACTTATTTTATGTAATGTTCTTAGAATGAGTATTAAGCCATTAGGCTATGAAAAATATGATATGATTACAAATATTATCAGTTATGTAGCTGGCTTATTTATAGGTTTTGTTATTTACTTATTAAGAAGTAGAAAGGAGAAAGGTAAAAATGCGTAAAAGAATATTTATTGTTTTAATCATTGCTTTATCCTTTATCTTTATTAGTAGTTGCGTAAATGAAGAATCAAATTACATTAATGATTTAACTTGTGAAGTTACATTTGTTGGTAATAATGACAAACCAAATGAAGTAGTAAAAGTTGAAAAAGGTAAAAAAGTTAAATCAATTGAAGTAACTAAAGTTGATCATAAATTTTTAGGTTGGTATATAGATGAAGACTGCACAGTACCTTTTGATTTTAATATCAGTGTAACCGCAAGTTTTTCTCTTTATGCAGGTTGGAAATATGTGGAACCGATTATTATTAAACCAAAAGATATAACCATAAATGATAGTAATGAACTGTTAAAAATAGAAGAAGTTAATAAATTAGTTGAAAATAAAAAAGCTTATGAAAATACCTTTGATTACTATGTTATTAATTGTCCAATCACGGAAATAATTGATAAAACAAATGGTACATTTAGAATAAAACTTAATGATTTAAGTATTCTAGTACAAGGCGTAGATAAAGAATTTAACACTTTAAATCTTCAAGTTGGTGATATTATTAAGTTAAGAGCATTACTTACCTATTTAAATGGACTTGCCATGATTAATGCTGAAGTTAAGGATGTTAAATATATTGATAGATTTGTAGGTGTTAATATTGATGGCGCTGTTACTAAATATAATATTAAAGATGTAACGGATATTTCAAAGCTTGAAAATCCATCAAAAGAAGATTATACGTTTGATGGCTGGTATTTTGATGAAAAGTTTGAACATGAAGTTTTAACATCTGATATATTTACAACTGATGTTACAATATATGCTAAATTTACGCCAATTCCATATTTTTATGTAACTGTTCATGTTGGAGATACACCAATTATTTATAAATGGTTAGATAAGGTGTCAATTACAACGCTTCAAGAACCATCAAAAGAAGATTATAACTTTGTATGTTGGTGTTTTGATGAAGCATTAACAGAAGAAATACCAAATGATTTTAATTTTACATATACATGTGATGTATATCCAAAATTTGATCCGCTTCCTTATTTTTATGTAACCATTCATGTTGGTGATGCAAAACCTGTAAGATATTTAGAACCACTTGATGTAACAACTATTACAATTCCTTCAAAAGAAAAACACACATTTGTAGGTTGGTATTTTGATGAAGCATTAACAAAAGCTGTACCAAGTGTTTATAGTATTAATACAACTTGTGACCTATATCCTAAGTTTGAACCAATTCCATATTATTATGTAACATTTCATATTGATGGAAAGACTGAAACTTTTGAATGGTTAGATAAAGTAAGTATTACAACTATTACGAATCCTGTAAAAACTGATTACATCTTTAATGGTTGGTACTTTGATGAAGAATATGAAAATATTGTACCAGATGATTATTTATTTGATCATACTTGTGATATTTATGCTAAATTTACTAAAATTCCATATTGCTATATTACAGTTTATTTTGATGGAGCGAAATATGAAAATAGATGGATTGAACGCGTTACCTTAAGTGAGGTTGTATCACCATATAACACCATAAAAGAAGGATATGAATTTAGAGGTTGGTATTTTGATGAAGCATACACAAATGAAATACCAAGTGATTATGTATTTTGTGAAGATGATATTATTTATGGTGATTTACATAAAATAATGTATTATACTGTTACTACTCATGTTGATGGTATCATAAATACTATTACAGTTAAAGAATTAACAACAATTTTAGAAAATAAAATAAATGATCCTGTAAAAGATGATTATTTATTCAATGGTTGGTATTTAGATAGTGACTTTACTAGCGCCTTTAATAAAGAAACAAAAATAGACTCAAATATTGATTTATATGCAAAGTTTACATATGTAGAAACATATTACGATGTAACTATTATAATTGATGGAAATAGTGAAATACGAAGTACTCCAAAAAACACTAAAATTAGTCAAATTACTGTGCTTGACGTTGTTGATTATTATTTTGATGGTTGGTATCGTGATTCTAGTTATAGTACTAAATTAAATGATAATACCAAGATTACTTCAAATATTACTATTTATGGTAGATATTTACCTATTCCATATCATGTAGTTAAGGTTCATATTCTTGATGAAATACAAGTTAAGAATAAAATTACTGAAGATACATTGTTAAAACAAATACTTGTAAATCCAAATATTGCAGATTACATTTTTGAAGGTTGGTATTTAGATAGTAGTTATACACTACTTGCAGATCTTAACCAAAAAGTAACTAGTGATTTTGATGTGTACGCAAAAATGACAAAAATTAATTATTATGATGTTGAAATTAATGTTTTAAAAGATTTAACAATAAAAAATAAAATAAAAGAAAATACTGTGTTATTGAGTTTACTTACTACCCCTAGTGTTAGTGGATACTATTTTAGAGGTTGGTATTTAGATAGTAGTTATAGTATAAAAGTAAATGAAACAACATTAGTTAATAGCAATTTAAAAGTATATGCGAAAATGGATAAAATTAACTATTATACTTTAAAAACGATAGTATTAGGTAAAGAAACCATTTATAGTAATAAAGAAGAAGGTACTATAATTTCTAGTTTCTTAAATAGTCCACTAGTTGCTGACTACATTTTTGAAGGCTGGTATAAAGACGAAGCATTTGAAACCGTATTTAAAACGACAACGGGCATCACAAGTGATCTTGTATTATATGCAAAAATGACAAAGATTAATTATTATGCTGTTAATGTGATTTACCTAAATGAAAATAAAGAAACGGTTGATTCTATTGACCTATTAAAGATAAGAGAAGCTACTATTTTATCTAGTATTATTAAAACTCCAAGCTTTAATGATTATTATTTTGAAGGTTTCTTTGATACTGATACTTTTAGTGGTAGTAGTCTAGATTTATCTAAAATAAGTGTAAATGGTGATATAACCATTTATGGTAAACTTATGACCATTCCATATTTTGATGTGACGATTTATGCTGATGGTGTAATTGTTAAAACTATTAATGTAAAAGATCAAACTTCAATTTCATCCCTAGATACGCCTACAAAAGTAGCTGACAGATATGGAACTTATACTTTTAATGCATGGTATTTAGATGAAAACTTTACAGATAAAGCTTTAACTACGCTAAAAATTACTAAAAATATAAATTTATATGCATCATTTAACGTTAAACGTAATTATTACATTAAACAAATTATAGGTGAAAGCGAAATAGTAACTACTTTAGTTGATCCAAATAACATTATTTCCAAACTTACAAAACCTGCAACTTACGGTGATGATAATTATCAATATGTGTTTAAATATTGGAGTTTGACTGAAGATGGAAGTATGGTGTTAAAGGATTCTGATACATTTACTGAAACTGATGTAACAGTTTATGCAATATTTGGTAAGACTCCATATTATACTGTTAAAATTAATACTTTAGGTAGTGAAACTACGCAAAAAGTGTTAAAAGGAACATTAATTGGTGCCCTTAAAACCCCAGTAGTTTCAGGTTATGTATTTAGTGGTTGGTTTAGTGATTCCACGCTTAAATCTAAACTTGATTTAAATAAGAAAATTGAAAGTGATTTAGAAATATTTGTGAAAATGAACAAATATATAACAATAACTTCAGTTGTTAATAATGAATCAACAACGACAAAACTTTTAACCGAAGATGATATTTCGAAAATTAAGGTTCCTGATTTATATGATTATAGATTTATTGGATGGTATTTTGATAGTGAATTTAAAAATGCTGTTCCTAATAATTATGTATTTATGGATAGCATTACAATTTATGCTAAACTTGAAGCTGTACCATATTATACGGTTAAAGTATATAGTGATACAACAACAAGCTATGGAAGTTCAAAATACTTAAGTCAAGTTGTAAGAGAGAATACTTTACTTACTGATGTCATAAGAAAACTTGATACGCCATATGTTAAAGGTTATGATTTTGAAGGATGGTATTTAGATAAAACCTTTAAAGTAAAAGTAGGAAATGAAACAGTTACCAAAGACGTATCTATTTATGCTAACTTCACACCTCGTACTGATACTAGATATGTTGTTAAATATTACTTACAAACGGATACTTCATATAAATTAATAAATACGATAACATTTATAGGCACCACAGGAAGCACAGTTACGCCTGATGCTAGTGACGTGTATGAAACTATCGAAAACAAAGATTACTATGAACCAGTTAGTAATAGTGAAACCATTAGAGGAGATGGGGGAACCGTTATTGAAGTGCGTTATAATAGACGTAAATACACGGTTAAATACTATATTAATGATCAAGTATGTTACGAGTCAGACCCAGTTACATGGGGTGATCCTGTCAAGTTCTTATCAAATAAAGCATTTGAAGAACTTGTTGGTGAAGCGTTCATTAGTGGTTGGTATAAAAATCCAGATTTTACGGGAGAGATTGATTACGAAACAATGTTACCTGGTGGTATTAACATTTATGGCGATGTTGAATTAATTTATCCAGGAAGTACTGGAATTGAATATCAACTAAACGAAGATGAAGACGGTTATATTGTTACTGGTTTTACAGGGACTGATCCTGAAGTTATTATCAGTAATGGCCATAACGGACTTCCTGTAGTTGGTATCGCTAGTGGCGCTTTTTATAATAAAGATATTACTTCTCTTTCTTTATCAAAACATATTACAAGTATTGCTTCATTTGCCTTTAAAGATTGTGAAAAATTAGAAAATATTGAATTATCTAATAATATTACATCAATTGGTAACATGTCTTTTTCAGGCTGTAAAGCCTTAGTAACTCTTAATTTACCAAATAATTTAAAGGACTTAGGATATGACGTCTTTAAAGACTGTGTAAGTTTATCAAACCTTAATTTAAGTAACAATGATTACTTTAAAGTTATTGATAATGTCCTTTACAATCAAGATCAAACAATCTTAATTTATTATGCAAGTGGAAAAGAAGAGGAAATCCTAAATATTAGTACAATGGTTAAGGAAATTAGCACAAATGCTTTTTCTGGTAATAATTACATAAAAGAAATCATTACAAACGAATCCTTAAAATTTATTTCATCTAATAGTATTTCTTCATGTAATGCCTTAGAAACAGTCAGTATTTCAAGTAGTGTTACATCCCTTGGACTTTCCTTTATTGATAATTGTACTAACTTAAATAAAGTTGAAGTAGCTAGTGATAATCAATATTATGCTTCAGTTGATGGAGTTTTATATAATAAAGATCAAACCATCCTATATCTTTATCCGTCTAATAAGCAAAGCTCAACCTTTGCAATTCCAGATACAGTAAGATCGATTGAATATAAAGCTTTCCAACATAATAAATGGTTAGAATCGATAATTTTAACAGAAAACATCAAGAAAGTAGCTAATAAAGGCTTCTATGAGTGTTTGAATTTAATTATTGAATGTAATTATGTTTCAGTCCCTGTAAGATGGAATTCTGAGTGGTATGTTGGTGTAAAAGAAGTAAAAATGATAGGATAAAGAAAATAGTTGTCAAATATTTTATATTTAACGTATCCATAAAATAAGGCTCTCTATAAAATTGGAGAGCCTTATATAACGTTATTTGTTCTTTAAGATAAATGTTTTTGAAAATATTTAATAATCATCAAACAATTTGCAAAATTTATTAAGAATAGTGTATAATTAAACTATAGATAAAATGTATTTATGCTATATTTTAATTAGGAGGTGAAATTATGGCATCAAGTTCTTTTAGAGAAAATTTAATTGTACGTGATCCCAAAAAAGCAGAAGAAATTATTAAAGCTTTAAAACAACCCCGTGATAAAACCATAAAATTTGTTCAGCCACCAAAATTACCAAATAATGCAAATGAAATATGGTTTGCAAAATAAAAGATTTTTATAATCACATATAAAAATAAGAGCCATGAGCTCTTTTTAATTTGCTAAATAAATGCTTGGAAGCCATATTTTTAGTATAATGGACTAGTATTGATAAAAATTAAGAAGGAGACGAAGTAATGAGAAGAGAAGAAATTAAAAAAATAACTGAAAAATGTACGATGCATACAATAAAATAAAACCAGAGTTTGATGAAAAACAAAAAGAATTTACAAAAGAATATGTCTAGAAGCACTGAAAGAGATGTCTGAAGATGAAACACTAGAAAAACTGTTTGAGAAATATATTAGTCTAAAAGTACATCAAATTTATACTAAGAAAGGTTATAATGTCGTTTTACAAAGTAATAAAATATATTTATTTGAAAATGAACAAAAGTACAAAATTAAACCTGATATTATCATATATTCAAAAGAGAGAAATGATAAGGTAATTCTAGATACAAAATGGAAAACATTACTAGATGATAGTGGTAAACCAGATGTTTCAAATAGTGATATTTATCAAATGTATGTTTATCAGAAAAAAACATCAGCTCGTAAAGTAGTATTATTATTTCCTATGGTTGAAAAACTTAAAGAAATTCACTATACTAATGCGGATGATATTGACATCAGTCCATATCAAACAGATATGAATAATGTTGAAAATGCTGTTAAAAGTATGAAATTATTTTAATTAATAGATGGCTATTTGAAGTTTATCAATTATTTGTACTATATTTTTTCCACAAATATTTAGGATTGCATCAAAAACAATCAATCATATTATGATATGATAGAAGAGCCTTAGGGCTCTTTTTAAATCTTTATCTAAATATTTGCAATTACATAAAAGTTGTGATAAAATTATTGTGTAGTGATTGATTGTTTTTTATTTCTACTTGTGCAATCATTCATTACGAAAAATTCTATGGCATTTTTTGTAGATTTTTTGTTTTTTCTTATAATAATGAATTATTAAATTAGTTTTTTATAGTCTCATTATTACTTCCTTTGAAGTGCTGGATTAGTGGCCAGCACTTTTTTCTTTAGTACATTTATTGTCCTTTAATTTAGTTAATTTTTCCTTATTTTAGTTTAAAAATTAGAGTATTTTTGCTTTATTATTTTGAAAAGTCAAATGTTTTGATTTTTATTTAGTAATGTAATATAATAATATAGATATAGTGTCGAAAAATTTTAAGAAAGGAAAGTATACTTTGAGTAGCACTCAATTGATGTACGTTATGATTATGAATAATAATAAGTATAAACAAGGTTTTACATTAACTGAATTAATTGTAGCGATGGTAATTTCTAGTATTGTGCTTGCTACTGCGGGGTATTTTCTAGTTTCTTTTACCAATACTTCAAAAGATGTTAAAGCTTTACAAGAGAGAACATATGAACAAAACGTTGTAGTAAAATGTTTTGAAAAATTTACTAATACTGTAAATTTAGAAGGAAAATCAGTTGAAATAATTAGAAGTGAAAATGGCAATATTACCATTAGAACAGGTGAAGCAGAAAATGTGAATTTACTATTCATCGATAATGAAAAGCATATGCTTAGATATAATGCTAATCCTTATACTTTTGAAAAAATTACTTCAATTAATGTTGTACAAGATACAAATAATCCAAAAACTTATGTTGTAACTATTACCTTTGATAATGAAAAAACTTATGAATTTCCTATTTTTATAATTTCACAAGAGGGAGGAAACTAATATGAAGCGAGTATTTTGTGCTGCTATTGAATCTGCTGATAATGTTGATGTTTATGTGTTTTGTATTCGTACTGAAAATGTTGGCGTTATCAAAACAGCTTTATCACATTTCTTTAAACAAAATTATAAAACTAATTATCAAATTGATGCTCAGTTTAAATTGAATTTCCCTATGTCTGATGATATTTCTAAAGATAGACTAAAATCATACGGTGATGTGCTATTTGAAAAGTTAAAAGAATATGGATACGAAGAATCACCAGTAGATGTTTCTGTTGACATTATGAATGTTTTTAAAACTAGAATATCTCTTCCTAAACTTACTGGTAAAGTTTTACAAGATTCATTTGATAAAGAAGAAAAGCGACAATTCGGTGATTTATTAACTGATTATATTGAACTTGTTGATACGGAGGTTAATAGTAATAAAGGTTATGACTTTAATTTATTAGTAATTAATAGTACACATTATCGTAATATTATTGATATTTTTCATTTAGGTAAGTTAAAAGTAGACAAATGTGTTTATTTACCAAGCACTTTACCGACTTTACCAGCATCACCTAACGCTAAAAATATTGGTATTATTATGAGTGATGATTGTACTTATCTTTTTGTAATGCGTAAATATAAACTTGAAGAATATCGTATTGTTAAAACTGGTTATAATAATATTGCTCATGATGTTATGGAAAAATATAATATTGAACGTAGTAATGTTGATCGCTTTTGTCATGAAAATATTGGTAAATTATCATTAAAACGTGTTATTTACCATGCAATAAGACGTATATTTGATGAACTTTATATTTTATTACTTTGTGATAATGAAAATAATAAAAATGATTATGTTACTAATGTTGATAAAGTTTATATTCACACTTTATATGGTTCAGTAGTTGATATTATTTCCGTATTTCCACTTGAAATGCGTAAAAGATTTGAAATATATGACAAAACGGCAACCAATAAATTTAAAATTTATGCGGATGCATTTTACAATAACCAAAAATACTTTAAAACATTACCACTTAAGGTGAAATATGAAAAGAAATAAAGGTTTTACAATTAGTGAAGTAATGGTTTCAATTGTAATACTTGGTGTTATTGGAGTTTGTATAATTAATCTTTTCGCATATAAAGTAAGAATTGACAGAAAAAGTGCACGAAATGTAAAAATAAGTAATACGGTTACAGCTGTTTTTAATAACTTTTCTAGTATGCCTGATACCTTTACTATAAAATCTTTATATAGTGAGGGCTTTGTTAGTAATGGTAATGTATGGACTAATACATATTATATTGAAGATGAAAACAAAAATAACTATTTACATCTTACCTATAAAGATGAGAATAACTATTACATATTAATAGTAGAAGTATATGCAGATGGCAAACTTTATGAATTAAATGGTGAAAAAAGCTATGAAAGAAGGATCTATCATGGTGAGTAATATGAAAAATAAATTAAAAGCTGGTAATACATTATCATTTGTTTTAATTTTACTAATTATTGTTTCCATTATTTCAATGGCTTTAGTTTATAGTATTAGTTATACTACAAGAACAAGACTTGACAAATCACATAAAAATTATGAAACGATTATTTTGCAAAATAAGGGCTATGAGGTTTTAAATTTATATATTGAAGACTTAAATGAAAGTTCATCATTAAATATGGATACATATAAAGAAACGTTCGTGGCTACTCATAAAAAATTTTTAGAAGATGATAAATACCAAATAAAATTTGAAGAAGCTGAAGGTGCTTTTACTATGCGATTCAAAATTGGTTATAAAGATGATGAAGATGCACTACTAGTTGAAGCAACTTATGAATATAGTAGTGATAATACAAAAATAATAGGATATCAACTAAAGAAGTGGGGTATGACCAAATGGATTTAATTGATGTACTTTATATGAGTTTTCTGTTTGTTTTCGGAGCAGTAATTGGTAGTTTCTTAAATGTTTTAATTTACCGTTTACCAAATAAAATGTCCATTATAAAACCTGGTTCTCATTGTTTTAATTGTGGAGCACCAATTAAGTGGTACGATAATATTCCTATTATTTCCTATTTAATATTAGGTGGTAAATGTAGAAATTGTAAAAAGCATTATTCATGTCAATATTTTTTGATTGAACTTTTCACTGCAACAATGTACGTCTTAAGTTATGTAAAATATCGCAATTCATTACTTACAATTGCATCGTGTTTAGTCATATCATGTTTAATTGTCATTTTCTTTATTGACTTAAGACATTTTATTATCCCTGATTCAATGATTATTGGTATATTAATTGTTAGTGTTGCATGTTTCTTTATCAAAGATACTAACATAATTGCTAGTATTTCTGACCGTTTATGGAGTCTAGCAGTAGTTGTAGGTGCAATTTTATTACTATTATTACTTGGAAAAATAATCAAAAAAGATTTAATGGGATTTGGTGACTTTAAATTATTTGGTGTAATTGGATTATTAATAGGATTTAAATTATTACTTTTGGGTATTTTTGTGGCAGCGGTTATTGCGGTTATAGTTGAAGTAATAATATTAAGAAAGAAAGATAAGCCAATTCCCTTTGGGCCTTACCTTGCGGTTGGGTTTACGTTAATGCTCTTTTTTGGAAATAACATATTAGATTGGTACAGTTCACTTTTTAGATAATGGAGGAAGGTAAATGCCTAAATATAAATTTAAAGCAATGGATATTAACAACAAAAAAATAAAAGGCATTTTCATTGCACAAGATGATGATGATTTGAAAACAATATTAACCAATCAAAATTATTATCTAATATCATATAAAAAAATAGCTGAAAGTAGTCAGTTATTTGCATTCTTAGAAAAAATTAAAACTCGTGATTTTACATTATTTTGTCGACAATTTGCGATAATGTTAAAAGCGGGATTAAATATCGATAAATCAGTTTTTATTCTTAAAAACTCATGTAAGAATCAAAAATTAAAGAGTATTTTAGAAGTTGTTTATAACGACCTTATGAAGGGTAAGATGCTATCTGAGTCTTTCGCAAAATATCCTAAAACATTCCCGGTGTTTTTTAGAAACATGGTTGAAATAGGTGAAACAAGTGGTAAACTTGATTTAATTTTTGAACGACTTGCAGATTATTATGAGAAAGAGGCAAAAACAAAAAGAAAAATTAAATCTGCACTTTCTTATCCGATCTTTCTTTTAATTATTGCTTTTGCGGCACTGGCGGTTATTGCAGTATTTGTTATGCCTAACTTCTCATCGATGTTTGACCAGTTTGGCGCAGATCTACCTGGAATATCTAAAGCCGTAATAAATGTCTCGACCTTTATTCAGGACAACATCTTGAACATAATTTTGTATGTTTTCTTGATAATTGTAATTTTTATTTTACTTGGTAAATTAAAATCAGTTCGAAGACTATATGATAAAATAAAACTTAACATGCCGTTTTTTAAGAATTTAACAATAGCTAGTATTACATCAAGATTTGCGAATGGATTTTCCGTATTATTAAATAGTGGTATTCCACTCCTTTCATGTGTAAATACAATAAGTAAATTACTAGGTAATAAAATAGTTGAAGAAAAACTTCAAGTTGTAAAGAATGAAATTAGTTCAGGTAGAACTGTTGCGAAAAGTTTGGAAACAATTAATTTATTCCCCGATATGTTGATTGAAATGATTTCAGTTGGTGAATCAACTGGTAACTTAGAAGAAGTGTTGAACAAAATCACAGATTATTTTGAAGAACAATTGGATATAGAGATTAAAAGTATGACTGCAGCAATAGAACCGGTAATGATTATTTTTATTGGTTTAATCGTTGTAGTAGTATTACTTGCCATTTTCTTACCAATGTTAGAATTAATGTCAGCGATTGAAGGCGCAGAATAGGAGGACTTATGCAAATTATTCAAGAATTAAATATTAAAATTGGCCAAATTATTAGACAACTTAATTTATTGAATAGTGATGAAGTTACTCGTAATATTGAAAAAATTGCTAATGCGAATATTAGACTTGATAAGTATTTACTTGATAGTGGGGTTTTAACAGAAGCTCAAATCACTACTATATACTCAAGACTGACCCTAATAGAACCATATAATATTGATTTAATTGAATATGATGAAGCAGTTATTAACCAAGTTCCGGAAGCATTTGTTGAACGTAATTATTTGTTACCACTTCGTATGGATGTTGTTGAAGGTAAAGAAGTATACACTGTTGCAATAGGAGATCTATTAAACTATAATGTTGAAGCAATGGCTCGCTCATTATATGGAAATAACGCAACTATTTACTATACAACAATGGCCAAAATACAAAGCCTATATTCTTTAGTTCATACTAAATCAAAAGTTAGTGAAGCTATTCATGAATATGGCAAGGAAAAAGTAGTAGATGATACTAGTGACAAAGCAATGGAAGATGCATCCGTTACGACTGCTCCAGCTGTAAAACTTGCTGAAAGCATTTTAAAAGAAGCAATTGCTTCTAAAGCAAGTGATATTCACATTGAACCATATGAAGATATAGTAAGAGTTAGAAACCGTATTGATGGTGTTTTGTATGAAAGAACAACATTTGATCCTAAGCTTTATTATGCTGTTGTAACACGTTTTAAAGTAATTAGTGGATTGAATATAACAGAGCGTCGTATTCCTCAAGATGGTCGTTTTAGTCTTGATTTTAACGATACAACTTATGATTTCCGTTTGTCAACTTTACCGACTGTACATGGTGAAAAAATCGTTATTCGTATTCTCGATAATTCCGCATTTAGTTTTTCACTAGAAGAACTTGGATTTACTGAAGAAGCATTAAAAATTGTAAAACCTGCTTTAAGAACTCCCCATGGAATCATTTTGCTTACTGGTCCTACTGGTTGTGGTAAATCTACGACTCTATATTCTTTTATCCGAGATATTAACGATGTTGGTACTAACATTGTAAGCGTAGAAGACCCAGTTGAATATTCGATTAGTGGTATCAATCAAGTTCAAGTTAACACTAAGGCTAATATGACATTTGCAGTTGCACTTCGTAGTATTTTGCGTCAAGACCCTAACGTTATTATGATTGGTGAGATCCGTGATGAAGAAACTGCATCAATTGCGATTCGTTCTGCTATTACTGGTCACTTAGTATTTTCAACTTTACATACAAATGATGCTCCAGGTGCAATTTCCCGTTTATCTGATATGGGAGTTGAACCATACCTTGTTGCCGATGCCCTTGAAATGGTAATTGCTCAACGTCTAGTTCGTAGACTTTGTCCTGAATGCAAACGTAGAGTGCTTTCTACCCCTCTTCAAAATCAAGCTTTAGGAATTGATGAATCAGTCGAAATATTTGAACCTAAAGGATGTCCTGCATGTCACGGAACAGGTTATAAAGGTCGTATAGGTATTCATGAAATTTTAGTTATTGATGAACATTTAAGAGAATTGATAGTCAATAAAAAATCAAATGAAGAATTATATGAATATCTAGAGACTAAAAACTTCAAAAATCTTAAAGCCGCATGTATTGAAGCTATTCTTAAAGGCGTAACATCATTTCAAGAATTATATTCAATTACTCAAGAAGACTTTGATGACGATAACAATAAAAAAACTCCAAAAGTTATTACTCAGAATGTAGAAGACTTAGAAATAAAACCAAAAAGAACTAGAACTACGACTAAAAAAACAACAACTAAGACTACTGCAACTAGAAAAAGAACTACTAAAATAGAAGAATAGATGGACAATTTGTGTTCATCTATTTTTACTATAGTAGAAAAAAACTACTGTGATATATTTAATGTGTTGTTAAAATTATAAATTGCCACAAACTATCACAAAAATCTACAATAAATTACCACAAAAGTTCACAATGAAATGCCACAAAAATCTACAATTTACTTGGCTTTTATTTATTATTGTGTCAAAATACTTATGGTGATTGTATGAATTATTTAAAAAGGATTATAGATAAAGAATTAGAATTTAGATTATCTGCAGTTGGTGCTGTTTTAATTGTTGGTCCTAAGTGGTGTGGAAAAACTACTACAGCAATGCAACAGGCAAAAAGTTATATAATGCTTAATGACATAGATATGAGGGAAAATTATGCTATTACTGCAAAAATCAAGCCATCCAATTTGTTAATCGGTGATAAACCTCGATTAATTGATGAGTGGCAAGAAGCTCCCTCTATATGGGATGCTGTCAGGACATCAGTTGATGAAATTGGATTGCCAGGACAGTATATTTTAACTGGATCAACGATAGTAGATACTAAAAATATCATTCACAGTGGAACAGGCCGTATTTCAAGACTTTTGATGAGGCCCATGAGTCTTTATGAATCTAATGAATCCAATGGTTTAATTTCTTTACGTGAATTATTTGAACATAAAATAGATGTTAATGGCATACCTGCAAAATTGGACGTTAATGAAATTATATTTGCTGCATGTAGGGGAGGTTGGCCGTCAGCTATAAACCTAAAGAGTCATGATGCACAACTATTTGTTGCGAAAGATTATTTTAATAATATATGTGAAAATGATGTCATAGTATTAGATTCAGTTAATAGAAATTCTCAAAAAGTTAAATTATTAATGAAATCATATGCCAAAAATTTATCAACTATTGTTAAAAATACTAGTATCCTTGCTGATGTTAATACCACTGAAGAAATGTCCATAAACACTTTGACATCATATTTAGATGCACTTAGAAAATTATATGTAGTAGATGAACTTGATGCTTGGTGTCCTAATATAAGGTCAAAATCAGCTATGAGATCTTCACCAAAAAGAGAATTTATCGATCCTAGTATTGCGGTTGCAGCATTAGGCTTATCCCCTGATTACTTACAAACGGATTTAAAAACATTTGGTTTTATTTTTGAAAATTTAGTCATACGTGATTTAAGTATTTACTCGGTTTCATTAGGTGGTAAACTTTCATATTATAGGGACAGATATGGTCTAGAAGCTGATTGCGTTTTACATTTAGATGATGGTAGATATGCATTAATAGAAATCAAAATGGGTTCTCAACAAATAGAAGAAGGTGCCAGCCATTTATTAGAATTAAAAAAACTAATCTCGAAATATAATGAAAAAGAAACGCAATGTAAATTACGTGAACCTGATCTATTATTAATTATTACGGCTGGAGCAATGAGCTATGAACGCGAAGATGGTGTGAAAGTAATCCCAATAAGTTGTTTAAAAGACTAAAGATTTTATGGTTAGGCATAGTTATTATTTAACTAGGTCTTTTAGAAAAAAAATAAAAAAACTTTTCTAAAAAGTATTGACATTTAGAAAAAAAAGAGTATAATTATATTAGCACTTAGATAGATAGAGTGCTAAAGGGGGAATAATTATGGAATTTCAACAAGATTACAGTAACGACAAAAACATTCTAGAAAAGTTTGGACGAGATGTCACAGATGCTGTAAGAGCAGGTAAAGTTGATCCAGTAATTGGTCGTGAGGAAGAAATTTTAAGAATAATTAAAATTCTTGCCCGAAAGACTAAGAACAATCCAATCTTAATTGGTTTACCAGGCGTAGGTAAGACCGCAATTATAGAAGGCCTTGCTGCGAGAATCGTCAAAGAGGATGTCCCTACAAGTCTTAAAAAATGTCACGTATATGAACTAGATATGGGTGCACTAGTTGCTGGTGCGAAGTATCGTGGTGAATTTGAGGAAAGATTAAAGGCTGTACTTAATAAAATTAAGGAAAGCAATGGTGAAATAATTTTATTCATTGATGAAATTCACTTGATTGTTGGTGCTGGTAATGCCGAAGGAGCACTAGATGCAGGTAATATGTTAAAGCCTATGCTTGCACGTGGTGAACTTCATTGTATAGGTGCAACAACATTAAATGAATACCGTAAATATATTGAAAAAGATAGTGCTCTTGAAAGACGTTTTCAAAAGGTAATGATTAATGAACCAAGTGTTGAAGATACAATCAGTATTTTGAGAGGACTAAAAGAAAGATTTGAAGTCCATCATGGTGTTAGAATTAGCGATAACGCTATTGTCGCCAGTGCAATTCTTTCTAATCGATATATTACAGATCGTTTCTTACCAGATAAAGCAATTGACTTAATTGATGAAGCTTGTGCATCTTTAAGAACTGAGATGGATTCTATGCCAACAGAACTTGATACATTAAAGCGTCATATTATGCAACTTGAAATTGAGAAAGCCGCATTAACTAAGGAAACTGATGAATTAAGTAAGGATCGTTTAAAGAAAATTGAAGAAGAACTTGAAACAAAGCATCAAGAGGAAAAAGATTTAACTGAAAAATGGCAACATGAGAAAGCCGCAATCGAAGAAACTAAGGAAAAACAAAAACAACTTGAGAAGGCTCGTTACGATTATGAACAAGCAACATATCGTGGTGACCTTAACAAGGCTGCTGAGCTTCAATATGGTATTATTCCTAAGCTTGAAAAAGAATTAGAAACTTACCGTAATGAAAATAAAAATGATAAGTTAATATCTGAGGTTGTAACTGAAGAAGATATTGCTGAAATAGTTTCCAAAGCCACTAATATTCCAGTATCTAAATTAGTAAAAGGAGATCGTGAAAAATTACTTAACTTAAAAGAAACTTTAAGCAAAAGAGTAATCGGTCAAGATGAAGCTCTTGAACTTGTTAGTGATGCAATTATCAGACAACGTGCTGGTATTAAGGATGAAAATAGACCAATCGGTTCATTCTTATTCTTAGGTCCTACTGGTGTTGGTAAGACAGAAGTATGCAAGAGTCTTGCAGAAGCGTTGTTTGATAGCGAATCTCACATTGTACGTTTTGATATGAGTGAATATATGGAGCCTCATTCAGTGGCTCGTTTAATCGGAGCTCCTCCAGGATACGTTGGCTATGATGAAGGTGGCCAATTAACTGAAGCAGTAAGAAGAAAACCTTATTCAATTGTCTTATTTGATGAAATTGAAAAGGCTCATCGAGACATCTTTAATGTGTTACTTCAAATCCTTGATGATGGTCGTATAACTGATGGTCAAGGTCGTACTGTAGACTTCAAAAATACAATTATCATTATGACATCTAATTTAGGTAGTGAATTCCTAATGGATGGTGTAACTGAAGAAGCTAAGAACCAAGTTAACCAATTATTAAGAGCTTCATTTAAACCTGAATTTTTAAATCGTATTGATGAAATTATTATGTTCAAACCTCTTGACCGTGATGTTCAAATGAAGATAGTTCATAAATTATTGAATGAACTTAAAGCTAGACTTGAAAATAATAACATTAAAATGACTTTCACCGATGAATTATGTCAATATGTTCTTGATCAAAGTTATAATACAATTTATGGTGCCCGTCCTATTAAACGTTTCATCCAAAAGAATGTCGAAACATTAATTGCGAAAGACATAGTAGCATCAAAAGTTGTACCTAATAAAGAATATACTGTAACATATGAAAATAATGAAATAGTTGTAAAATAATAAAAAGCACTTCAATCTCATTTAAGAGATATGAAGTGCTTTTTATTAAGAATTATCAAATTAAAATTACAAACAAAATGTCATATATGCAGGAATACAAATTATGCCGTCTTCGCGAATAACAAGGTTTTTAGGATGAATTATATAGGCGTTTTTTACTCTCTTTTTGTAAATTTGTATAAAGCGTTCTAACGAAATTGTGGTATAGTTTTTAGATGATTTAACTTCAATTGGTGAAATTTTAACATTTGTTTTATCACCACTTGTAATTAAAAAATCAATTTCAATATCATTTCTCCGTTTTTCTTCATTATAGCGTGTGTAAAAATATAATTTGTGGTTATTAGCAACTAACATTTGTGCGATTAGGTTTTCATAAAGCATACCCTTGTTGATTGATAATTTGTCACCGATAATGGCAGAATAAATTGATTTTGCAATATCTGGATCTTCATCAAATGCATGTGAAAATAATAAACCTGTATCTGCCATATAACATTTTATGTATGAGCGTGCTTCATTTAACGATAACCCTATATTTGGATCATTACATAGAAAACATTCATTACAAATCATTGAATCGGAAAGCCAAAAAAATGTTTCCTCATAATCTATGGCACGACTATTAGAATCTATTGAATTAATTTTGACTCTTTTTTCATGAGAAGATAAAAAGCCAGGTATTTGATCAAAAATAGATAAAACTTTAGCTTGATAGCGTTGTTCAATTTTTCTTATATCACTGCGATATATTTGAAGTATTTTTCGCTTTTCGTTTTCACAATTTTCAAGTTGCTTATTATTACTTACGAAAGCATCGACAACTTTTGGCATTCCTCCTACTAGTAGGTATTGCTTTAATAAAATCATTGCTTTTTTATGTAATGATTGTAATAGTGGTTTCTTGTCATTAAAACAAGTTTTGATATAATCGATAAGCTTTTCTTCACCGAGTGCCCATGCAAATTCTTCAAAATCCATCGGATACATTTTTATTGATGTTTCTTCAGATGGAATCAAGATATTTTTAGTATTTTCTCTAATTGATATTAAAGAACCAGTTTCAATATAATCATATCTTCCATCTTTTACTAAGTGTTTTATAGCTTCACGAGCTCTTGGGAAACTTTGAACTTCATCAAATATGAGTAATGACTCTCTTTGATATAGTGAAACACCATATTCTAATGAAATAATCATAAAAAGGGTATCTAGGTTGTTCAAGTAATTATTAAATGCCTCTTTAATTACGTTAGAAACGTTAGAAAAATCAATAACCACGTAGCTTTTATAGTTATTTTTCCCGAATTCTTCTACAACTGTAGATTTACCAATTCGCCTTGCTCCTTCAATTAATAAAGCTTCAGTTCCATTTGATTTGTTTTTCCATTCAAGAATTTTTTCATAAATCTTTCTTTTAAAGAACATAGCAACCTCCATAGATATAACAATTATAACAAAATAATAAGAAAAAATCAATCTAAAAACATTAAATTACCACAAAAACGCAAAGTACGAAAATGCCATATAGGTACAAAAACGCAAAGTATGAAAAAGCCATATAGGTACAAAAACGCAAAGTATGAAAATAATGCAGTATTAATTTAAAAAATATTTTCATATTTTATCCTTGTTTTACATATAGTATTACGAAAGGATGATGATTATGGAATTAAGAATGAACTTTACTAGTTTTATTAAAATAAAAGATGCCAGTAGAATTAATGATATTTGTGGTGAAATTTTAGATTATAGAGTCACAGAAGATGGTGTGGTAGGAAGTTTGGGAATTAATGGTAAATATTATAAAAATGATTTAGAAAAGGAAAATCAATTTAATGAGAGTATACCCTTTAATATTGTTTTTACAACACCGAAATTTGAACTTATTGATTTAGATTGTGTTAATTTGGATTATGATTTAGTTGAGGGAAGAGGAATTGAAGTTTCTTTTGACATTAAGGTTGAGTATAATGAACTTGAAGATGCACCTGATGCTATTGAAACAATTGGTGAAAGAACTGTGGAAGAACAAGAGGAAACTGTTCCTACTATTGAAAGTACAGAACTTGAAGAAATCAAAGATGAAATAACAGAAAAGGTATCATCTAAATTAGAAGAAACTTTAAAGTTTAAAGACGACAATTTACCCACGGAAACAGAAAATTTCTTAGATAATTTAGAAGAAAAACGATCAAAAATTAAGGTATGTTATTATTCAAATGATAAAGAACTTGAAAATGTATGTGCAAAAAATGATATTTCATTAGACAAAGTCTTTAAAGATAATAAAAATAATGATATTTCTAAATATCAACGCGTTATTATAAAATAATGGACATAATTAATAAAGTAAGAGCATTTAATCAAGACTTAGTTAAATATTATGAAATATCGATTAATGATCTAAATCCCATATCTGATAAAACTGTTAAATTGTATGACAGTAAAGGTAATGCATACTTTCTTAAAGAAACAAAAATAAATGCTTTAGAAAAGTACCGATTTTTGGAAAGTCAAGGTGTTCATAATGTTATTTATCCAATTAAGAACCGCAAAAATGATTATGTGACTAGAACTATGTCACAAGCTTTTTATTTAAATAATTATTATGATGATTATACCATTGTGAAAGAAGCTAAAGCACAGCAATTATTTAATGAGTTAAATAATATTCACGATAAAACAGCTTATTCAAGACAATTAAATCCAAGTACGTCAAGACCGAAGTTTGAAGAAATAACTAATCGCTTAGATTATAAGTATAAAATGCTTGAAAATTATGTTCGTAGTGTTGAAGCGAAGCCTTTAGATATTTATTCAATGCCGATTTTAGCTAATTATCAGTACTTTTTGGATGCCAAAAAGGAATTAGTACGTTTACAAAAAAGAATAATAAGCACGATTAAAGCAAAAGAATCAGTAGATTATAGTTTTATTCATAATAATCCGAAACTTGATCATTTATTAAATATAGATGGTGGTAGTTTTCTTGTCAGTATTGATAATGGTAAAATTGGTGTGGAAAGTCTTGATCTGGCGAAATATTATGTTGAAAATGAAGATCTTAACGTCGATTATAAAAGTATTATCTCAAGAAGATATAAGAATAGTAATCCGTTTTACTATGATTATTTTCGTTATATGGTTTTACTTATTTATATAGCTAGACTTAATATTAGTACTGATGAATATATAAGTGCAGGTGAATTTATAACAACTAGTAATTCGATTAAAAAGTATTTTAAAAACTTTTCTGATTATGAAGATACAAATGAAGAAGTGTAGATGAGCCTACACTTTTTTCAAGTTTGGCTAGTAAATATTTACGCATTACTTTTGCAAAAAAAAGCGTTTTTTGGTATAATAGATTAGTCGTATAGGTGATATTTATGAAGTGGTCAATTCAACAACTCCAAAAGTTAACAACAAAGCCTTATGAATTTTCTTACGATGTTGATTATACAGATCTTGCAAAAGAAGTTTCTGATATAATCGAGATAAAACCCGTTCATGTAAAAGGGTTTATTTCATATGTTAAATATGGAAGCTATCGTATTAAATATTCAGTTGAGGCAAACCTTGTTTTAGAGTGTTCATTAACTCTTGAACCAGTTGATTACAAGTTTACTGGAGATTATGATGAAATCTTTAGTAATGAACCAACTGATGATGAATTTTTAATAGAAAATAATACCATTGACCTTGATGCTGCTGTTTGGTCTAATATAATTATTGATAAACCCATAGCTGTAAGAAGAGAAGATGCGTATGAAATCTTAAAAGCAAGAGGAATTGACTTAAATGAATCATTTGACGATGAAGAATAGATAGGAGTGAGATTATGGGAGCTATAGCTCAACAACGCCGTGTTTCTAAAACTCGTAAACTAAAACGTCGTACTCACTACAAAATTGAAGTACCTGGCATGTCAGTTTGCCCTAATTGTGGCGAATTAAAATTAAGCCACCGTGTATGTCCAGTTTGTGGTTATTACAACAAAGATCAAAAAGTTTTAGATATCAAAGTTAAAGAAGACAAAGAATCTAAGTAAGAAAACGCGTCACAGGATGCGTTTTTTCTTTCGCTTTACTTTACTTTTTCGACAATTTTTGTTATAATTTATGTGTTTGTGAGGTGCACTATGCTAATTATTAACCCTTTTAATTTAGTCTATTTCGGATATTTAGCACTAAATGTTTTATTAATAATTATTATTACATTATTATTAAAGAAT
This sequence comes from uncultured Mollicutes bacterium, assembly GCA_900538885.1. GTDB lineage: Bacteria > Bacillota_I > Bacilli_A > ML615J-28 > CAG-313 > UMGS75. The sequence goes on along the minus strand of UQAI01000004.1, from coordinate 24,603 downwards.
AAATCTGAAAAAACTAAATATAATGTGCTTATGTCAATTTGCCTTTTTAACGTTGTTTTTTGGATTCTATATAAAGTAGTGCTTTTTATTGGTAATAAGGACCTTGCAAGTACAGGGTACGAATTTAACTTTTGGCGTGAGCTCCCGTTTCATTTATGTAATATAAGTTTAATTTTAGTTCCTATTGGTTTAGCATTAAGAAAAAAATGGTTATATGCCTATGGCTTTTATGTAGCGGTACTAGGAGCTTTTATGGCTGTATCTTTTCCAAGTTTAGGTTTTTACAATACTAGTATTTTAGGACTTCACAATATTGGATTTTATGGTACTCATGGATTAATTATTGTAGTTGGAATTTTGCTCGTGACATTAGGCTTTTTAAAGCCTTCATTTGAAGATATTCCGTTATTAGTCGGAGTTTTGCTTGTGTTAGCAGTATTTGCATATGATTTAAATAATATTATATTAGTTTTAACACATACCAAAGCTAATTACTTTTATGTAATTGAACCTGAAGGTATTTCCATTCTGGAATTATTTTGGAAATTCCTTCCTATAGAGTTTTTCTATTTAATTTTTGGAATTTTCATTTTAGTTATTTACTCTACTATTATTAATGTTTCATTTTTAGTAAGTGAAAAAATAAAGGAGAAAATTCATGAGTGATTTGAAGCATTATTCAGTACTATTAAATGAGTCAATTTCTTTACTTGAAGTAGAAGATGGTAAAACATATTTAGATTGCACTGTTGGTGGTGGTGGTCACTCATCAGAAATTCTTAAACGTATTCCTCACGGATTTTTATATGGCTTTGATCAAGATGAATTTGCGGTAGAAAAGGCTACTAAAAGATTAGAAGAAATTGGCCAAAACTTTAAAATATATAAAGATAATTTTACTAATTTAGCTAATTATTTTGAAAATGAGAGTTTGGATGGCATAATTTATGATTTAGGCGTTTCAAGTTTTCAGTTTGACTTACCTGAAAGAGGATTTAGTTATCGTTTTGATGGCCCTCTAGATATGAGAATGAACCAAGATTCTGTCTTAACGGCCGCGGATATTGTTAATACCTATTCCGAAAGTGATTTGATTAAAATATTTCATCACTATGGAGAGGAAAAGTATGCTTCTTCGATTGCAAAAAGAATTATTAGAAAGCGTGCTGAGAAAAAAATTGAAACAACATTTGAACTTGTAGATATTATAAAAGCTAGTATGCCGGCTAAAGAATTGAGAAAGCCAGGCCATCCAGCTAAACAAGTTTTTCAAGCTTTAAGAATTGAGGTTAATCATGAACTTGAATATTTGGAAAAATCTTTACAAGCTGCTTTAAATGCTTTAAAAGTTGAAGGCGTTTTAGTTGTAATTACTTTTCATTCATTAGAAGACAGAATTGTAAAACAATTGTTTAAAAAAGTTTCTACTTTAAATCTTCCAAAAGGTATACCTTTTGTTCCCGATGGTTATGAAGTCAAATGCGAACTAATTAATTCTAAAATAATTTTACCAAGTGATGAAGAACTAAAAGAAAATAATAGATCTCATAGTGCTAAACTAAGAGCAATAAAAAGAATAAAAGCGTAAGCTAGACATTTGTTCAAGCTTACTTTTTTTATAAAAAAAGACACATTTCAATACAAAATGTGTCTAAGATTGATTCTAGAAGAAACGCCATGTATAAGTGATTTCTTTACTTTCACTAGTATTTAATACTATCATATGTTTTTTATGTATAAACATACCATCGTGAGTAGTAGGATCGGCACAACCAATCCAAGGCTCTAAACAAATAAATGGAGCACGTTTAGGTGAAGGGGTCCAAATTCCAAGCATTGGAAAACCAGGAAAAGTAAAACTTACACCGTGAGTGCCTTTACTATCTTGAAGAGTTATTTCATCAAAGTCAATGTTATCAAATACTAGAGCATCACCTAGATAGTCATCATAGTTTAATGGAAGTGGTTCACTGAAATTGATTGTTCTTACTACTTCATCGAAGTTAATTGTGCCATTTGATAGCTCAACCTTGTAAATAGGGTGGTCCTTGGAAGAGTGAACGACTAATTCATAGTCTTCAAACTTTTCATCTTCGCTGATAGGGGTTTTAAATGCTGGATGAAGGCCAAAATTGAATGGCATTGGCTCGTGCGATAAATTTGTGATATTAACTGAACTTAACATTTTTTTGTTTTCAATTTCATATTTAACAATAACTTCAAATGTAAATGGGTACATTGCAAGTGTCGTTTCATTGCTGTGAAACTTCAAAACAATTGTATGGTCATCAATACTTACAAGTTCAAAATCTTGATCACGCAAAAAACCATGTTTACTTAAGGCATAAGCTTTATCATTAATTATTGTTTCTTTATTAGTAATTGTACCAATGCATGGAAAAAGTAGTGGTGCACTACGGTTCCAAAAAGCAGGATTGCTGTCATGTATTCTTTCTACATTGTCAAATACAAGGCTTTTAATCTCAGCTCCATGGTTGCTAACAGTAAGTCTAATATGTTTATTTTCAATAGTGTATAACATAATTTTATCCTTTCAACTAATTTACAATATAATTATACTACATTTTCAAAATTATTGGCTGTTTAAAGCAAACTAATATTTAAAATATATTGTATTTGGTAATATTTAATAATTTAAAAAAGTATATTAAAACATAAAGTTTTTGGATTCTAATCCAAAAAATATGGTATTATATAAAGTTTTTGGATTAAAGTGCTAAAAGTATTGACAAATTTAAAGTATGATGTATTAATTTAAGTAAATATATTTATGCTAATTGAAAAAGAAAACATAGAAAAGTTAATTGTGTTAGAAAATTTTGTTTATTTTAGTTGCACATAAGATGATATATAGTATATGTTGGTAAAGTAAACGATACGGAAATTGATTTTGTGGCAATGAACGAAAAGGGAATTACCTACATTCAAGTAGCCGCAACCGTTAGAGATGAAAATACATTAGCAAGAGAATTAAAATCCCTTAAAAGCATTAAGGATCATTATCCAAAGTTAATTCTTACATTAGATGAAGACCCAGAGGCTGATTATGATGGAATTAGACGTTTAAATGCTCTAGACTGGCTATTAGGCGATATAAATTAGAATGAATATTGAAATAGAAGTTACTTTCTTCTGAAGGTAACTTTCTTTTTTTCTAATTTTATAATAATTTAGTTAGTTAATTCATATCTTTAAATGGGTGATATTCTTGAAAAAGAAAAGAACAAGACTTCTAATTACAATAATTATCATGATTATATTACTTTTTGCGATTATAACTAAACTTACATATATTAAAATTATTAAAAGCGAAGAATATTATGACAAAGCTATTGACCTATGGACACGAAGTGCTCCCATTAGAGGAGCAAGAGGGAGTATTTATGATTGTAATGGTGAATTAATTGTTGGGAATTATATTACACCGACAATAGTTTCCATTCCTAAACAAATTGATAATCCTGCACGTACAGCAAGTGCAATAGCTAATATTTTACATGTTGACAGCAATAAGATATTAAAGCATTTAACTAAAAATGTATCGGTTGAAATTATCAAGCCAGAAGGTCAAAAACTTGATGTTACTACTGCAATTAAGGTCGCAAGGCTTAATTTAAAAGGTATTTATGTAGTGGGTGATACTTCAAGGTACTATCCATATCAGTCTACTTTATCTCAAGTAATTGGTATAACCGGAATTGACAATCAGGGAATAACCGGACTAGAAGCCATTTACGATCAAAAATTAAAAGGTGAATATGGAGCCCTCCAAGTTTTTACGGATGCTCATGGTAATGATATAATTGATCTTACTAGTTTATATGCTAAAGCTGAAAGCGGATGTGATATTTATCTAACTATTGACTTAAACATTCAATTATCATTAGAACGGGTCCTTAGTAATGCGATGGAAAATTATCAAGCCAAGGAAGTATCAGGTATTGTTATTAATCCTAAAACTAGTGAAGTACTGGCTATGGCGTGTTTGCCGACTTTTGATCCGGCAAGGTATCAAGAGTATGATCAAAGTTTATATAACCGAAACATTCCCATCTGGAAAGTTTACGAACCAGGTAGTACCTTTAAAATATGCACATTCGCTGCTGGACTTGAGGAAAATGTTTTTTCTTTAGATGAGATATTCTATGATCCTGGTTATGCTCTAGTTGATGGGGCGAGACTTCGCGACTGGAAACTTGGCGGGCATGGTAAAGAAACATTTAGAGAGGTTCTTCAAAATTCATGTAATCCTGGATTTGTGACAATTGGACTTAGACTTGGTAAAGATAAGTTTTTTCATTATATGAAAGAATTTGGATTTGGCTCAAAAACTGGTATAGATTTACTAGGAGAAAGTAGCGGTATTATTTTTAATCCTGATAACATTGGTAATGTTGAACTGGCAACTTCAGCCTTTGGGCAAGGTAATGCCGTAACGATGTTACAACTAATCAATGCCGCAAGCGCAGCGGTAAATGGAGGAGTTTTACACCAACCTTATGTGCTAAAGAGCATAAAAAAAGGTGATGAGGTACTTTTAGAAAATACCCCTAAAGTAATAAGAAGAGTAATAAGTAGTGAAACATCACGGAAAGTAGCTGAGTCACTAGAGTGTGTGGTAGCCTTAGGTACAGGTCGTGGTAGCTACATTGAAGGATACCGGGTAGGCGGAAAGACAGGAGTTATCACCGGTAAGGTACGTTAATTAAAAGGAGTTATTTATAATGAATGATGAAAATGTAAAAAACATTCTTTCAAAAAATTATCAAGAAAATACTAGAACTGTGGAAATAGATGGTAATATTTTTATCATTAAAAGAGAATTTTCTAGTAGTGGTATGACTATTTTAGATGGGATTATTAGCATGTTGCTTGATAAAATGGAAGAACAAGAAAAAAATTATCACAATTAAGTTGAGGTGATATTGTGCTTAAAACATCAGCTAATGTGGCAATTTACTGTAGATTATCAAGAGATGATGGAAATGTTGATGAAAGTCAGTCAATCCAATTTCAAAAAGAGTTTTTAACAAATTATGCTAAGCAACAAAGTTGGAATTTAGTTAATTATTATGTTGATGATGGATATAGTGGGACAGATTTCAATCGACCTGCCTTTAAGAATCTTTTAGATGATATTGAAAATGATAAAATTAATATTGTAATTACTAAAGATTTATCAAGACTTGGTAGAAATTATATTCAAACGGGCTATTATACTGAAGAATATTTCCCAAGTCATGGGATTAGGTATATTGCGGTCAACGATAGTTTTGATACAAATAATGCTGAAAATAGTGATTTTGTTCCCTTTAAAAATATAATTAATGAATGGTACGCCAAGGATATTTCCAAAAAAATACGGTTTACTCTAGACAATAAAGCTAAAAAGGGGGAACCACGAAATACCGTTTTTCCCATTTTTGGATACGCGTATAACGAAAATTATGAACGAATTCCTGATTCTGAGACAGCTCCAATCGTTAGGTATATTTTTGAAGAGTTTATCAAATTAGGCTCAACAACTGAAGTTGTGAAATCGTTAAGACTTAAAAAAATTAAAATTCCTTCATATTATAACGCCATTAAATATGGATACAATAACAAAAAAATTTTGACATATTCTAATGATAAATTAATAACCTGGAGTACAGATACAATTAGAGATATTATCACTAACACTGATTATTTGGGTACCTACACCACTGCTCGTTCTAAATCTATTAATTATAAAATGAAAAAAAGACTAATTAATGAAAATCCTTATGTTTTTGAATCAAGATATGAACCATTAATTGATAAAGATACATGGTTAAAAGCTAATAAACTTTTATGTAAAACTAGAGCTGGCAGGATATCACTAGAAGATAATGAGTATAAGGGACTAGTTTTTTGTGGTGATTGTGGCAAACTTATGAAGTATGACCGTAAACGAGATTCTAAAACAAAAAGATTTAATTTTTATCGTTATTATTGTTCTAAAAAAAATTGTTCGCATATTAATGGAGTTCAAAAAAAATATCTTAATGAGATAATTAAGCAAGAATTATTATTTTTAAAAGACACTATACTAAAAGAACGTGCTAGTTTTATGGCATATATTGATAATTATGACTATAGTGGTCGGACTATTAAAATAAATGTTAAAAAGGAAATTGCGACATATTTGAGAAAAAGTAAAAAAATAGATAATTACATTACCAAAACATTTGAACAAAATGTAAACGGATTAATCCCGAATTCGTTATTTACATCAATGATGACTAAATATAATAAGGAAAAACAATTAATTGAATTACACATTTCGGAACTTAGGAATCAAATAAACTATGAAGATATTGATCTAACAAGTGAAGAAAGAAAAAATAAAATATTTAAATTATTTGAAGATATCAGCGAAGATGATATTTTAAAACAAGAGTTAATAAATTCAGTAATTAATCACATTGTTATTTCATCAACTTCTAGAAATAACCAAAAAAGAAAATATGAATATAAAATTACCATAAGCTATCATGCCTTAAATCAACAACTAAGGGAGTTTTCAACTATTTATGAATGAAATTGGTGTGATTTATGCAAGACTATCCCGTGAAGAAGACTCGGAACTGAATAAAAAGTCTCTAAGTATTGAAAACCAAATTCAAGGATTACTAGATTATGCGAAAGAGCATAAAATAAAAATTTTAAAAGTTTATTCAGATGACGGATTTACTGGTGGTAACTTGAATAGACCTGGCTTAATAGAACTGCTAAATGATATGTACAAACATAAATTTAATATTTTGCTTATAAAAGACATTTCACGACTTGGTAGAGTAATGCATCAAGTTGGTCATTTACTTGAAGATGTTTTTCCTAATAATTCCATTCAAGTAATTTCTGTTAATGATGATTACAATAGTAAAACCTATCATGGTGAATCAATTGTTATTAAAAATTTTTTAAATGACTATTATTTAAAAGATTTCAAAAGAAAATGTCATAATGCCTTATTATACCGGGCTCATACCATCCATCTAAATTACTATCCTAAATATGGGTATTATTTCGATAGTGAAAGAAAAGAACAAGTAGATCCCTATGCATCTAAAATAGTAAAGCAGATTTTTTATTATGCTATAGATGGTAAAAGTACCTCGGAGATTGCGGCAACACTAAATGAAAATGGCGTATTAACTCGCTCTCGGTATGCGGTGGAAATTTTAGGATTAAACCCACTTAAAAGGCACCCATCTTTAAAATGGAAGGCTGGAAATGTTTGGGAAATTCTTAAAGATTATGAATACGTAGGTCATTCACTTAATCTAGTCAGAAAGGAAAATCCCCCTATTTTACTTAAAAACACTCATCACGCAATTATAAGTGAAGAAATGTTTAAAAAGGCTAATGAAAAAATAAAAAGAAAGATTAAAAATAATAATTATGACCGACTGACTAAGATTTTAATGGACGCAAATTCAGGTAAAACATTAACATATGTAACTAGCAAATCTAAGGAAAATGAAGATTATTATTATAGTAGAATATCAAAATATTCAATTAAAGTAAAGAAACTAAAAATGTTTCTATATTATGAATGCATAAAAATATTGAAAGATTATATTAAAAATGATCAAGTTTTAACTGAAATATGCAGAAAAAGAATCTTACAACGCGATAGTTTAGATATAGACAATTTAAAAAAACAACTAGAAATATTAAAAAATAAATTTACTGACTTATCAGAACAGTTTTTTAACAACCAAATTAATAGATTTAAATTTGAGGAAAAATCTAAGGTAATATCTAATCAGATTAATACTACTGAAAACAATATAAATAATTACCAAACGCTATTTACTAAAACATTGGAAGTAAGAAGTAAACTTAAGGTTTTTTTAGAAGTATTTGATAATGATACTGAAAGAATAGAATTGATAAGAAAAATGATATCAACTGTTATAATAAATCATGAAAAAGGAATAATAATTATTAACTATAAATTTGGTAAATATTAAAACAAAATGCATTAAGTGTAAAAAAGTGTAAAAAACTATAAATTTTATCTATTAAAAAGTGTTAAATATATTGACTTAATTGCACTAAAATGTTATAATAGTATCATTAGGAGGATAAAATATGGAACGTAAAATTTATCAAAAATTGTTAGACTGGAAAAACAGCAATTCTCGAAAGCCTTTAATTTTGCAAGGTGCAAGACAAGTTGGTAAAACCTACATAGTTAATTATTTTGCAGGAAAAGAGTACGTAAATTATGTTTATTGTAATTTTGAAAAAGAAAAAGGACTTGATGAGTTCTTTAATGATTTAAATCCTTTAACAATACTTCATAAATTAGAAAACTATAAACGCAAAGAAATCCTACCTAAAAACACGTTAATTATATTTGATGAAATTCAAGCATCACCTAAGGCTATAACCTCACTTAAATATTTTTGTGAAGATGCAAGCGAATATCATGTTATTGCCCTAGGTTCATTATTGGGTGTTAGTGTTAATCGTGAAAATTTCTCTTTTCCCGTAGGTAAAGTACAGCTTTTAAATATGTATCCCATGGATTTTGAAGAATATTTACTTGCTAATAATGAAGAATATTTAATTGACCAAATAAAAAAATGTTTTAGTTCTGATAAACCTTTAGATATTTTATTTCATGAACGGGCAATAGAACGATATAAGGAATATTTGTATGTAGGGGGAATGCCAGAAGTAGTGGAAAATTATATTAAAAATAAAAACACGGAAATGGTAAGAATAGCTCAACTAACTATTTTAGAAGCATATCAAAATGACATGGGAAAATATAATAAGCACTCAGAAATCCCCAAGACTAAAGTAGTTTACAAAAACATAAGCACACAACTTGCTAAAGAGAATAAAAAGTTTCAATATAAATACATAAAATCAGGAGGCCGTGCTTCAGAATTTGAATCTGCCATAGAATGGTTATGCCTAGCTGGAATTGCGAGTCAGTTATATCGAATTGAACAGGTTGCTTTGCCGCTTAATGCTTACAGGTCTTTAACAGATTTTAAATTTTATATGAATGATGTAGGCCTTTGTTGTGCTAGTCAAGACATTCATTTTGATGATATACAAAGAGATAATGCTTTACTTACAAACTTTAAGGGTGGCTTAACCGAAAATTATGTATTTAATCAGCTTACAGCAAGTGGACTTTCCTTATATTATTGGACAAGTGGAAATCAAGCAGAGATTGATTTCATTTCACGACTAAATGATGATATTATTCCTATTGAAGTAAAATCATCAGCTAACACTCGTTCTAGAAGTCTATCTGTTTATACCAATAAATATTCACCAAAATATGCGCTTAGATTATCTTTCAAAAATTTTGGTTTTGAAAATGGAATAAAATCAGTTCCATTATACGCAGTGTTTTGTATTACTGGTATGACAAAGTAAGTATATTGTTTTGAATTGTTATTTAAATATATTAATAAAATTACACTTAAGACAAAGTCTTAGGTGTTTTTTTAAATAAAACACTTGTTTATATGGACTTAATCGGGTATAACAGGGACAGCTCAAATTGCAGAAAACGGGCATTACGTTGCTGGAAGATATATCCTATCATTTTTAGGAATTGCCCCGATGGATGACCCTGAACTTGCGGTAATCATTGCTTTAGACTCTCCTAAAAATACGATTCAATATGGAGGTGTTGTTGCTGCGCCACTTGTAAAAGAAGTGTTAACGGAATCACTAAGTATTAAAAAAATAGCTAAACGTGACCATGAAGTACCACTTTCTCCTCGATACTGGATAGACAAGAACATTTATACCGTTTCTAATTATGTTGGAATGAATGTCGGCAAAATACTACCAACTCCTAATTACCGCTATTTGATTTATGGTGATGGAATAAAGGTACGTGATCAGATTCCTGAGGCTGGTAGTAAAATTATAGAGGGAGGATATGTAATTTTATATACATAAAGTAAATATGAATATTAATGAATATATGAATAAGTATTATGGAAAAAGTCCGAAAATTAAGGCTAATTTAAGGAACATTACTGACATTTATCAAGACTTAAAAGAAGATGGAGTTTTTGTCAGTATAAATGGAAAATCAAGTTGTGAATTAAATAATATTGTAGAAGCAATAAATAAAAAACCTGCAGCTATTTTTGTGGAAAAAGGCAAAAAACTATCTTTAAAGGATAAAATACCAGTAATAACGGTTGAAAGTCCTAAGATGGAGCTTGCAAGACTTTTGAAATTTGAAAATGATGCTTTTGATAAAAAACCAATTTTTATAGGAATTACTGGAACAAACGGAAAAACAACAACAACATACATTTTATATCAATATTTAAAGTATCAAAATTACGATGTTTTATTAATCGGAACTAATTGGATTTACTCATATTTTAAAATGGAAGAAAAAACCGAAGAAACTAATAACACGACTCCATCACTTTCATTATTATATAAATACTTAAGAAATACGGAAAATGAGTATGATTACGTTATTATGGAAATTTCATCTCAAGGTATTGAAGAAGGCCGGATTGAAGGATTAAATTTTAATGTTGTAGGATTAACTAATTTAAGTGCTGAACATTTAGATTACCATCATACTCTAACAGAGTATAGAACGGTTAAAAGTAAGTTGTTTAAACAAATTAATAATCCCTCATGGGAAAGTTATTGTATATTAAATGAAGATGATGATAGTTTTAATTATTACAAAGACAAGTGCTTAGGAAAATTACTTACTTATGGGATTAATTCGGGAATGATTAAGGCAATAAACTTAAATGTAGACCATGATGAATCAAACTTTATAATAGTAGATCAAAATGAAAAGTATGAAATTCACACAAATTTAGTCGGTAAATTTAATGTCTATAATATTTTAATGGTATGGAGTCTTAATAAGGCCTTACACCTTAGAAAAAAAGATTTAATGCAATTTTTAAATAAAAAAATTGAAATACCGGGCCGAATGCAAGTTGTTAAGAAGAATGACAGAACATTTATTATTGATTTTGCTCATACGATTAAAGCTGTCGAAAATGTCTTAAAGGCAATTAATAACATTAAAAATAATAATATGATTATAACAGTTATAGGCTGTGGTGGAATGCGAGATCGGTTAAAAAGACCAATAATTGGTAGTTTAGCATGTACTTATAGTGATTATGTTATTTTCACTGAGGATAACAGTCGGGATGAAAATACAATGGATATCATTGAAGAAATAACGAAAGATTTAAACACAAATAATTATAGAGTGATTCTAGATAGAAAAGTAGCAGTCGAAGAAGCCTATAAATTAAGTAATAAAAATGATACTATTTTACTTTTGGGTAAAGGCATAGAGAAGTATCAAATAGGAAAAAATAATGTTAAAATTCCTTATAGTGAATTAGATGCTATCAATAGTTTAGGTAACAACTATGAATATTTACTATGATTTGTTTATATTATTCTTAGTTATCATTACTACAGCAGCATACCTTGTCTTTATTCCCTTAATAAAAAGAAAAAAATGGGGACAAAATATCAGAACAGAAGGGCCTAGAAATCATTTAAGGAAAGCCGGAACTCCAACTATGGGGGGAATTATAATAATAATTTGTAGTATTATTGGCTATTTGATTTTCACAAGACTATTCCATTTTAATTATGAAATAAAAAAACTTATGTTACTCATTATTCCTTTTATTGGTTATGGTTTAGTTGGCTTTTTTGATGATTATTTAATAATTAAACGTCATAACAATGAAGGATTAAAACCTAGTATAAAATTTATTTTGGAACTAGTTATTGCTGCCGGGTTTTACTTTCTATATTTAGAGCTTGGTTATGAAAATAGTTTGAATTTTTTTGGAGTAAGTACAAAATTAAGCTTTTTCTATGGCTGTTTTATTGTCCTTTTATTAACGGGATTTACTAATGCTACTAATTTTACTGATGGACTTGACGGATTACTTGGGATGGTATCACTAACTAGTTTTATTGGTATTGGTATATTAGCTTATTTGAAAGGTGAAATGTTAATTTGTTACTTTACAATTACCATAATAAGTGTAATAATTGGTTTTTTGATTTTCAATTTACCAAAAGCCAAAATATTTATGGGAGATACAGGCTCACTTGCTTTAGGTGCGTTAATTGTTTCTATGTTGATTGTATTGAAATGTGAAATATTAATTATCTTTTTTGGCTTCATTTACTTAGTTGAGATTTTATCAGTAATGTTACAAGTTTGGTATTTTAAACGCACCAAAGGACAAAGAATTTTAAAAATGGCGCCATTACACCATCATTTTGAACTTAGTGGTTTAAGTGAAAATAAAATTGACATATTATTTATGTTAATAAACTTAGTTATGGTAATAATAGGAATTTACTTAGGAGTGAAAATATTTTGATTAATTTAAAAAGTAGAAATATTTTAATATATGGAATTGGAATCACCAATCAAGCAGTGATGGACTATTTAGATAAGATAGGTATAAACTATGATTTATATATTGATTCCATGAAGAAAGAAGTAGAATTAGAAAAATATAATCTTATTATCAAAACCCCAGGTATTAAACCTGCATCTAAAATAATTGAAAAAGCGAAAAGTTTAAATATTCAAATTATTACAGATTTAGAGTTATATTATTTGCTTAATGAATCTTCACCAATCATTGGGGTTACAGGTAGTAATGGTAAAACTACCGTTGTTACGTTAATAGACAAAATATTAAATTCAACATACCATTTTGTAAAAGGTGGAAATATCGGAATTCCACTATTTTCCTTAATTGATAAACCTAAAGATGGCTCAATTATTGAATGTTCAAGTTTTGAACTAGATGGCACTAAATCCTTTAAACCTCATGTTTGGGTAATTTTAAATATTGAAAAGCATCATTTAGATTACCACCAAAGTTTTGAAAATTATTTTAACACAAAGACTAAATGTTTAGATCAAATGAAGAGTGATGATATCGTAATTTATAATTATGATGATTTAAATTTACGAGAATTCATTAAAAGATACAACATTCGAAAGTTTTCATTTTCTTTAGGAAATAAAGCTGCTGATATTTATATTCATGAAAATAAAATTTTTTATCATAATCAAGAATATTTGAATTTAAGTTGCTGTAAAACCAAAAATAAAACTATTAATCTTGACTTTATGCCCACAATAATTGTTGGTGAACTGTATCAAATTTCGAAATCAGTAATTAATGATGTGTTAATTAATTTTCAAACATTAGAACATCGTTGTGAAATTGTAAGAGAAACTAAAGACATCGTAATAATTAATGATTCTAAAGCAACTAGTCCCACCGCTACTCTCCAAGCGTTTGAATATATAAAAACCCAGTTTAAAGAATTTGAACCGCTTTGGATTGCAGGTGGCAAGCTAACTATGGATGATTATAAAGTTATTAATAATGTTGATATTAAAAATGTTAAAACTTACCTTTTTGGTGAAAACAAACAAAATTTAAGTAAAATACTAAATAAAGATATTTTTGATATTCAATTATTTCCGAGTTTAGAAGAAATAATAAAAGCAATTTATAAAGAAAATTTGAGGAAAAAGATTATTTTATTTTCTCCTAGTTCTCCAAGTTTTGATCAATATAGATCATTTGAAGAACGGGGTAAAGCATTTAAAGAATTAATAAATTTGTATGATAAAACGTAAGCGAGAGCTTACGTTTTTGAAATTAATAAATAAAAGGATACTGAATGTCATTATAAATAACTTCAAAATCCTTTTATTAAATGTTGATAGCTCAGTTTTATGATAGTGCTAAGTCTAAAATCATCATAAGCGTAAAACCAAGGATTGCACCTATGGTACCTAACTTACTTTCAGAATTACTAGCTTTACCTGATGGAATTAATTCTTCAACAACTACGTATATCATAGCTCCGCTTGCAAAACTAAGAATAAATGGGAGAATATTACGAACAATATAAACGAGGAAAAGTCCAACTAATGCGCTAAGAGGCTCAACAAATCCACTGGCTTGCCCATAAAAAAAGGCTTTTTTCTTTTTCATACCATCACTTACTAGAGGTAAACTTACAGCCATTCCTTCCGGAATATTTTGAAGGCCTATTCCAATTGCCAAAATTACAGCACTCATAACTGATGTCCCATCAATTCCTTGACTAGCTGCTCCAACTGCCACGCCAATAGCCATCCCCTCAGGTATATTGTGTAGTGTTATCGCAAGTATAAGTAAAAATTTCCTACTTAAATTTGATTTTACGCCCTCTGGACTAGTTTTATCGATGTGTAAATGAGGCATAAAAAGATCGATTAGTAAAATAAAAGTACTGCCTACAAAGAAACCAAGTCCAATAATTAACCATGTATTTTGATTTAATTCTTCAGTAAGTTCAATGCCTGGCATAATTAAACTAAAGAATGACGCCGCAATCATTACTCCTGCTCCAAAACCAAACATAATTGACATGATTTTATGATTTACTTGTTTAAATAAGAAAATAACACTTGCACCAAGAGCTGTTAATCCCCAAGTAATAGTTGTTAGTAATATTGTTAATAAAGTACTATTTAGAGTCATTATATCACCAATTTATTATATGTGATAGTTTTTTAAGGTACTGGGTTATTATCATAAAATTAAAAAATTTATCATATTTTGGTATAAATGTCTTAATTTATGGTAAAATTTAATGTACAAATTATTGAGGTGTTAGTATGCATACTAAGTTATTAAAGATTGTGAATTCATGCATTACTTGTAAAGTCCCTACTTGTAGTAAGTATTGTATGCTTCATTTACCAATTAATGATATTATGAAATTGCTACAAGAAGGTAGTGAAGAAGATGCTGCTACCTTATTATATAATAATACAGTTTTTCCTTTTGTTTGTGGAAAACTTTGTGATGTTAACCGTAAATGCTATGGTCACTGCGTTAAGTCAAAAATGAATGGTGCGGTTAAGTTTTCTTCAGTTGAAGCTTATTTGGGACATAAATATATAAAGAAATTATTTGTGGTTCCACCATTTACCTTAAATGTTAAACCCGCGATAATAGGTGGCGGAATCACTGCCTTAGCTATTGCGGTTAGATTGATAAATAATGGTATTAGACCTACAATTTATGAAAAAACATCAAATTTAGGTGGGGTTTTAAGTAATTCTTTGCCTGATTTTAGATACGATAAAACAGATTATCAAAAAGTAATTAAGTTTGTTGAAAAACACGCGGATGTTTACTACCAAAAAGAATTAGGTAACAATCTTTTTATTGAAGACTTAAAAGGTTATGATGATGTCGTAATAGCTTTAGGTAGTTCTTTAGCGCGTTCTTCATTAAATGATGAGGCTGTATACCAAGCACTTAATTTACTTGAAGACAAAAATTTGCGTGAAAAAATTAAAAATAAAAGCGTAATAGTGCTTGGTGGTGGTAATGTTGCTTTTGATATTGCTAGAACAATGAAAAAACTTGAAAATAATGTTACGATTGCTTATCGGCGTAATTTAGCTTCGGCTCCCGCATCAACTGATGAGATTAATGATACTTTAAATGAACAAGTAAAAATTAAAGAATGTGTTAGTCCGATTGAGGTGATTAAGAAGGATAATGAAATTTTAGGTCTAAAAGTAGAACAAATGGAATTATTCGATGATGGAACCGGACGTCTCAACTTTAAGAAGACTGGAATATATGATACGATCAAGACTGATGTCATAATAGAAGCATTAGGGTCCACTCCTGATTACAATTATCTTAAAAAAGTTTATCCTAACATTTTTGATGATAATGGCTATATCATTGCAGGTGATGATTGTCAAACACCAATTAATCACTTGTATGTGGGAGGAGACTTCTATACAGGTGCCAAAGATTTTAATACTGCTCTAAGTAGTAGTGAGATAATTAGTAAAGTTCTTTTAAAAAAATATTATTATAATTCCAAAATTACAAATCAAAGAGCTGTTCTTGGTGGATCATTTAATCCCCCCACTAAAGCCCATTTAGAAATGATTAAAACAATTAACCGCTTTAATCCAAGTGAAATAATAATACTTCCCAATGGTGATAATTACCATTTAAGCTATAGTGACAAGACCCTTGATTCATTTGGTGAACGTGTTAAAATGTGCGAGGAAATGATTAAAGATAGTAAACTTCAAAATTGTAAGGTTCTAAAACTTGAAAATAATCATGCTTTTAAGGGAACTTATTATACTCTTAATGAACTTAATCATCCAGCGTTTATTTTAGGGTCTGATTGTTTATTTGATTTTCCTAAATGGCAACACTATGAAGAATTAGTACGTGATAATTATTTTATCGTTTTTTCTAGAGAAAGAAATATAAAAAAAATGATTGATTATCTCAATTCAGAGAAGATACTGGCCAATTATAAACAAAACTTTATGTTTATTAATCTAAAAATGAGTCAAATATCTTCAACAACATTTCGTCAAAAATTAGATAAAAAAATGCTTAGTGAGAGTGTTTTTGACTACATTATAAAGAATAACTTATATGAGGTGAAAAAATGATTAATAATGGTTTTATTAGAGTTGGAATAGCTGTGCCAAAAGTCTTTTTAGGTAATCCAATTAAAAATGTCCAAAGAATAGTTGAACTTGCAAAACAAGCTCAAGATGCTTCAATTATTTGTTTTCCTGAACTTGCACTTACAGGTTACAGCATTGGTGATTGGTTTAATAATCAACAGTTAATTGATGAAACAAACGAAGCTATAAAATATTTGGTTGAAAATTCAACCAAACAAGTATGGATTGTTGGTGCGCCTTGTATCTACAATAACCATAATTATAATTGTGCCTACGTTATTCAAAATAAAAAAATTCTAGGAATTGTTCCTAAAATGCATTTACCAGAATATCGTGAATTTTTTGAAAAACGTATTTTTCATGAAGGCCTTGCTTTTCTTGACAAAATAGTAAAAGTGAATGTTAATGGTGAAATAGTAACATTTGGTGAATGTATTTTTGAAAATGACTATTGCAAGTTTGGAATTGAAATATGTGAAGATTTATGGCATATTAACGCTCCAAATGAATTATTATATACAGCTGGTGCGCATATTATGTTTAACTTAAGTGCTAGTACTTTTCATGTAAATAAAGCCAAAAGACGCGTAAGCATCTGTGAAAACGCATCATATTTGGGGAAAGGTGCCTATGTTTATGTTTCTTCAAGTATAAGCGAAACATCAAGTGATGTTATTATGTCTGGACATAGTATTGTTTGTGAAAATGGTGAATTATTGTACAATAAATCTGCTTTAGATACTGAAGAATACATTGATACAGTTGATATAGATTTAGAAAATATTAACTATGCAAGACGTACTACCAATATTAATTATCGTCGTAATGCAAGCATAGGCCAAATACCATATAATATAGTATTTACTAATAATCAAAAATTAAGTATTAACCGCACGATTGATCCCCTTCCATTCACCCTTAAGACTGATGAAGCTAAAGAAGAAGTTATAAGTGCCGTTGCTTATGCTTTATATCACCGTTTAATGCATATAGGTATTAAAAAGGTGGTTTTGGGTGTAAGTGGTGGACTTGATTCAACTCTTGCTTTACTTATGATTAATGAATGTTTTGAAAAATATGGACTTGACAAAAAAGGCATTTTAGCGTACACAATGCCTGGACTTGGAACTGGTGAAAAATCTAAAAACAATGCAAGTAAACTTGCTGAATATTTGGGAATAAAACTAGAAACAGTTGACATTAAAGAAGAAGTTTTACATCATTTTAATTTAATCGGTAAAGATGATAAAAATAAAGATGTAACATTTGAAAATATTCAAGCAAGATATCGCACCTTGGTATTAATGAATATTGCGAATAAAGAAAATGCAATTGTTTGTGGTACATCTGATATGAGTGAAATTGCCCTTGGATGGTCTACCTTTAATGGCGATCAAATGTCAATGTACAATTTAAATGGTGGTCTACCTAAAACCACAATTAAAGAATTAGTTGGTTATTTTAAAACAAGACATAGTAATCATAATGATGTATTACAAGATGTTTTAGATTTACCAATTTCCCCTGAACTTACAGGTAGTGATCAAAAGACAGAAGATATTATTGGTAAGTATGAAATTAATGATTTTATTATGTACCATATTTTTGTACGTGGTGCATCAAAAGCTAGAGTTTGTTACTTATTAAATATAGCTTATAATTTAAATAGCACTGCTGCCGCTAATTATTATGATAATTTTATGCGTCGTTTCTGCCGTAATCAATTTAAGCGTTTGACTGGTCCCGAAAGTGTTAAGATTTTTGAATTCTCATTTGCATGCCGTTCTGATCTTCATTTTCCTGGTGATATGAAACATTAGAAAAGCATTGCTATTGCAAAAAAAAGTAATTTTTGCTATACTATTTTTAGAAATTCAGTGAATAGGAAGAGTAAAAAAAGAAAAATTTTAGAGAGAAGTTGGTTGGTGAAAAACTTCATTGGACTTTTTTGAAGGTAGCCTAGGAGAAGATGAACTGAAAAAACTAAGGTAATTATTAATCAGGTTGCTTTAGGATGTAAGTTTATCCGCAGAAACACCTGTGTTAACAAATAATGAGTGATTGACAAAGTCAATAACAAAGGTGGTACCACGGGAAATTATGCTCGTCCTTTATAGGATGGGCTTTTTTATTTTTTAAAGGAGGTTATAAGTTAAAATGAAAGAATTTAAAATTATGGAACCAAAATACAACCATAAAGAAGTAGAAAATGGTAAGTATGACTACTGGCTAAAAGAAGGCTTTTTTACTAGTGGTGATAATACTAAAATACCATATACAATTGTTATTCCACCCCCAAATGTAACTGGCAAATTGCATCTTGGTCATGCTTGGGATACAACTTTGCAAGATATTTTAATTAGACGTAAAAGAATGCAAGGATATGATGCATTATATCTTCCCGGTATGGATCATGCTGGTATTGCGACACAAGCAAAAGTAGATGCTAAACTTAAAGCACAAGGAATCAGCCGTTATGATTTGGGTCGTGAAAAGTTTTTAGAAGTTGCTTGGGAATGGAAAAAAGAATATGCTACATACATTCGTTCACAATGGGCAGCACTTGGTCTTTCACTAGATTATACAAAAGAACGTTTCACTTTAGATGAAGGATTACAAAAAGCCGTTGCAGAAGTGTTTATAACGATGTATAACGAAGGATTAATTTATCGTGGTGAAAGAATCATAAACTGGGATATTGAGGCAAAAACCGCTTTATCTAATATTGAAGTTGAATATAAAGATATTGAAGGTGCCTTTTATCATTTATTATATCCATTAGTGGATGGCAGTGGTATGCTTGAAATTGCCACAACTAGACCCGAAACAATGTTTGGCGATACTGCTTTAATGGTTCACCCTAAAGATGAAAGATATCAAAAATACATTGGTAAGATGGTTTATATTCCCGGTACCAAACGTCAAATTCCCGTTATAAGTGATGAATATGTTGATATTGAATTTGGTACAGGTGTTGTAAAAGTTACTCCTGCTCATGATCCTAATGATTTTGAAGTTGGTAATAGACATAAACTTCCTCGTTTAATTTGTATGAATGAAGATGGAACGATGAATAGTCTTGCGGGAAAATATGAGGGATTAGATCGTTTTGTTTGTCGCGCAAAAGTCGTTGAGGACTTACAAGCAATGAATCTTTGTCCATCAATTGAAAAAATGATCCATTCAGTAGGTCATTCTGAAAGAACTGGTGTAATAGTTGAACCTCGTCTTTCAAAACAATGGTTCGTTAAAATGGATGTTCTTGCCAGAGATGTTCTTGCGATGCAAGAAAGTAACGAACCAATTGAATTTGTTCCAAGTAGATTTAATAAAACCTTAACTGGATGGTTAGATCCTGAAAATCTTCAAGATTGGTGTATTTCTCGTCAATTATGGTGGGGACACCGTATTCCAGCTTGGTATAAAGGTGATGAAGTTTATGTTGGGGTAAATGCTCCATCTGCTGAATGGAAACAAGACGAAGACGTTCTAGATACTTGGTTCTCAAGTGCATTATGGCCTTTCTCTACTCTTGGTTGGCCTGAAAAAACAAAAGATCTTGAAAGATATTTCCCAACAGATTGTCTTGTAACAGGTTATGATATAATCTTTTTCTGGGTTGCACGTATGGCAATTCAATCAAAGCATTTTATGGGTAAACGCCCATTTAAAAAATGTTTTATTCATGGTTTAATTCGTGACGAACAAGGCCGTAAAATGAGTAAATCACTAGGCAATGGTGTTGATCCATTTGATTTAATCGATAAATATGGTTGTGATGCAATGCGTTATTTCTTAACTACTAATGCTACACCTGGTCAAGATTTGCGTTATTCTGAGGAAAAAATGGGTTCATCATGGAATTATATTAATAAAATTTGGAACATTTCGCGTTTCATTCAAATGAATCTTAATAATGTTGGCTATGCTGATGAAGAAATCAATTATCAAACTTTACTAACAATTGACAAATGGATACTATCAAAAATGAATGACTTAATTCGTGGTGTTAATAAACTATATGATAGTTTTGAACTAGGTGAAGCATCTAAACTAATTTATAACTTCACATGGGATGATTTCGCAAGTTGGTACTTGGAACTTACCAAAGTTACATTTAATAATGGAACAAAAGTTCAACAAATAAATACATGTGCGGTATTAAAAACAGTACTTACAACGGTTATTAAATTATTACATCCTTTTATGCCATTTGTTACTGAAGAAATATTTCAACATTTCTATGATGGTTCAATTATGGTAAGTGATTGGCCTGAAGAAAATGATAAGAATTCATTCCAATCTCTTGATAAAATGAATGATTTACTAGAAGTAATTACAGCAGTACGTAATATTCGTAATGAAAAGAATGTACCAATGAGCAAAAAATTAACCATAGGTCTAGAAACTAGTGATGCAAGTCTTATTGATTTTTATCAAGGTCATATTAGTTATCTAGAAAAATTCTGTAATCCTGATCATTTATTAATAGATGAAAACATTAATAGTGATGACTCATTAGTTTCTGTATTAAAGAATACTAAAGTAATAATTCCTATGAAAGAATTAATAAATATGGAAGAAGAGCTTAAACGCCTAACTACTCTCGAAATAAAGTTAACTCAAGAAGTTGAAAGATGTGAAAAAATGCTTAACAATCCTAACTTTGTATCAAAAGCACCTGCTTCAAAAATAGATGCGGAAAGAACCAAACTTGCAAATTACCAATCTCAATTAGAGGAAGTAAAAAATTTATTATCAAAAATGAAATAGTGATAAATATGAATAAATTTACTAATGTACAAGATTTTATTTATTGGGTAGAAAGACAAAGAAGATTTTCCAAAAAAGTTAGCTTAAATAAAATGAAGTATTATTGTCAACTATTTGATAATCCACAGGATAAATTTAAATCAATTCATGTTACTGGAACTAATGGTAAAGGTAGCACTGTAGCTTTTATTAATAGCATTATGCAATCAGCAGGTTTAAACGTTGCTACATACACTTCACCATATATTACATATTTTAATGAAAGAATTGAGTATAACGGTAAGTTCATTAGTGATGAAGACTTATTAAAATACGCTAATCGCATAACTGAAAAATATGAGATTATTACAAATTCAGGTTACGAACTTCCATCATTTTTTGAATTTATTACTTTGCTTGCATTTATATATTTTAGTGAAATAAAAGAATTAGACTATGCAATAATTGAAGTGGGAATGGGTGGTAGACTTGACGCAACTAATGTAATTAATAGTGAAGTTGCGGTTATCAGTAATGTTGCTTATGATCATATGAATGTTCTAGGCAATACTTTGGAACAAATTGCCTATGAAAAATTAGGAATTGTAAAAAATAATGAACCATTAGTTACAGGAATAAGTGATAAAAAGCTACAAACATTTGTAAAATCTTATTGTGAGGCTAATCACATTTCAGTTACTTTCGCTTTAAACAGAGCGTTTGAAATAATAAAGTCGACCATTTATGGAACCGAACTCATCTTAGAAGGCTTTGATGAACCCTTAACAATTGGACTTGCGGGTAATCATCAAATAGATAATGCTTTAACGGCTGTTTCAACAATTGAAGAATTTTGTAAAATTCACCCCGAACTTTATTCTAGGTTATTTGCATCGATTCCTTATGGACTCAAAAATGCTAAATGGCCTGGTCGCTTGGAGATTATTAGCACAATGCCTTTAATTTTGGTTGATGGTGCTCATAATATTGATGGTATAACTAGAGTATGTGACTTCATCAAAAATCAAAGATACGCATCAAAACGTGCAATTGTTTCAATCTCCAAAGATAAAGAAAAAGAATCAATGGTAAAAATTCTAGATCAAACTTTTGATGAAATAATATTTACTAAATATTCTTATGAACGTAGTGCTACAGCTGAGGAATTATTCGCATTAAGTAATTGTTATAATAAAAAAGTTCTTAATTCATTAGATGAAATTTTAAATTATATCAAAAAAGTACCAGCAGATTTAACTGTTTTTCTCGGTAGTCTTTATTTGGTCTGTGACATCAGAAATAAAATGAATAAATAAATGTAATTTTAACTACTTGCACGTAATATTTTTGTGTAAGTAGTTTTTTTATAGGAGTTGGAAGGATGCTTTTAAAAGAAATGCCATTAGATGAAAGACCAAGAGAAAAAGCTTTAAAATATGGAATTGAAAATTTAAGTAATGCTGAATTAATCGCCATAATCTTTAGAACAGGAAAACAAAATGAAAATGCTGTTAATGTTGCTTTAAACTTACTTAAAGAAATTAGTAGCATTAAAGATTTACAAAATTTATCAATTAGTGAACTGACTAAAATTAGTGGAATAGGTTTAACCAAAGCTTTAATGTTGCTATCAGCTGTTGAACTTGGCTATCGCATTATGAATGATAATTCTGAAAAATTAACTTTTCCAACTTCTAAGTCCGTATATGAATACATGAAGCCAAAATTTTCAAAATTAAAAGAAGAACAACTATATGCCATATATTTAGACGTTAAAGGCAATCACATTGAAACCAAAATGCTAACTAAAGGCAACGTCAGTTCAACCATAATAGATGGTAAATTAATATTTAAATGGGCTTATAAATTATCTGCCGCCGCAATAATTCTTGTGCATAATCACCCTAGTGGCGATCCAACACCTAGTATTTATGATATAAAGTATACGGAAGTAGTTTTAAAACAAGCTAAGTTAACGGAATTTATGATTATTGATCACATAATAATAGGCGAAGGTTACTTTAGTATGAAAAAGGAATGCAAAATTTTTAAAATGTTCTAATTTATTGTCTATTGTCATAAAATATTATGGTGATATAATGAAGTCAAATTTCTTTTTATTGAAGCGAAAGAAAGAAAAAAATAATATTGATGGAGTAAAAAAGCGAAAACTAAGTTATATTGACAAACTTTTTTTAAGAATTTTTTTATCTTCTATTTTAATTTTAACTCTTATTATTATCGATCATACAAAAATAAATAAAAGCACAAAAATATTTAAAGATAACTTAAACTTTTTAAAAATCGCAAAAATTTTCAATGGTAATTTTGGTAATTTTATAACTCCTAAAATAGATGAACACGCATATGTTTCTAATACTTATGATGAAGTATTTTATGATCCAGAAACTAGGGTTAATACGGTTTATAATTATGGATTTGACGGAATTACAAATTTAGAAAATGGAATTGTAACTAAAATTTACCATAAACAAAATGGTTATTATGATATTACAATTAAGGGATATGATGGCTACAATTACACATATTGTGATTTAGAAAGCATTGATTACCGAATATATAGTTTTGTAAGTAATGAAGCAATTATCGGTGTAGCTCCATATGATAAAAATTTAAAGAGTTATTCATTTAAATTAACAATTGAAAAAGAAGGGGTTTATTATGACTACTACCAAAATGCCAAATCTTAAATTTCATTATTCAATAATTATTTATTTTATAATTTGTTTGTATGCTGGTTTTTTAAAAGATTTTTTAACAATTTTTGGAATTTTAATCTTTCATGAATTAGGACACATATTATGGATTTATTTGTTTAAAGGAAAAATAAAAAAACTTTCATTTTCTTTGATTGGTGGACTAATGAATATTGAACTTCCTACAAATAAAATATTACCAAATTTTCTTGTAATTTGTGGTCGGCCTCGCTAATAATTTAATTTTGCTTTTCGTATTTAAAAAATTAAAACTTACTAGTACAATTTATTATCAATTTAATAACATGATGATAATTTTTAATATTATTCCCATTTACCCCCTTGATGGGTACCGCCTTATTAATCTTTTTTTGTCAAAAATATATGATGATGAATACTGTTATCATTTGTTAGCGATTATATCTATGTTTTTCTTAGTCATTTTATTTTTATCATTATTAATTTTTAGAAGTCTATCTTTTGGTATTATTATTTTATTTTTAATAGTTAAACAGGTAGAATATTATCGTAATTATAAATTAAAAATAA
>UQAI01000003.1 GCA_900538885.1 uncultured Mollicutes bacterium | reverse complement strand
TACCATAGCTGCAATAAGACCAACTGTCTTTAAGATTCTTGACTTCATTTTCTTTGACCTCCTCACATAGTTTATTTGATATTCGCTATATCAAGCTATACTATACTACAATTACATTATTTTGTAAAACATTTTTAATATTATTTTTTTTACTACTTTCACTTCTTATATAAGCTTGGTTATAAAAGTGAAATAACCAAATTATTTTGTTTTTATTTTGATAATAAATCAATAAGCTACGTATAACATCATCATATAGCGAAATTAGATTGTCATTTTCAAAACAACATTGATTATTTTGGCTAATTACCCTTACTTCCCACTTCACTCGATTTCTTATAACTACAACATAAACTTCACTCATATATCCACCTCACAAATAAACTATCTTTTCCTTTAATCCCATCAAATGACAGTAATAAATAATTATTTTCAATTTTACATGAAAAATTATAGATTAGTTCAAACTCATATTGTTCATTATTTTCAATTGCACAAATAGAATTATCTTTTACCCACATTACTAAAATATCATCAACATATACTTCATATTGATTATTTTCATATTTAAAAACTTTATTTTCAGTTTTTATATTATTAGTGACCATTAATAAATGATATGCCTTTATAACTTCGCAGTAATAGGCTCGATCCGTCTCATATTTACCATTTTGACTATTATAAAGGTTGATAACTTTAATAACCATCGTACTTGCTAAACCAATCATTAATATAGCAAGTATTACCTCCAAAATAGTGATTCCTTTTTCTCTTTTCATTTTAACATCACCAACCATATATTACGTTAATAATTTTTAATTTCCATTTTAATAATAAAAAAAACGTATTTTCATCTGAAAATACGTTATTTATTTAGATCACCATATCTTAGAATTAACTCAATTTTTGAATTAACACCTAATTTTCGGTAAATGTTTTTATAGTGAAAATTTACTGAATCATACTTCATGCTAAGTTCACCAGCAATTTGTCTTAAAGTAAGTCCTTCAATTAAAAGTTCAAAAACGACTTTTTCTTTAGGGGTTAAAACTTCATTTGGATCAACCACCACATCATTTTCTTCTACTTTATCGGCAATTTCTGTCACTACATTATTTGTGCTTATTATTCTAATGTATTCAAGTACATTAATAATAATAATAATAACACCTATCACAAAATTGATTATCATTAATGCAATCGCAAGGGCTCTTATATCGATATTCATTAAATATTTACGTAAAAAAACACTTGAAAAGGTAAAGCAAATAGTACATAGTGATACATATAAAAGGTTAAAACGTGATGCTTTATCATCTAATATTTTCGCAATCAGCATAAAAATGGTTATATAACCTAAAGAATTAGAAAAACCATATGCTACATCCGCTGCTTGACGCCAAAATACAACATCACCATCAAAAGCTGTATTAAATATCGTTAATTGATGAGCTCCAAAAACGGACATAAAATAAATTATAATTAATAAGATCATTGCTTTTTTAGAATACAAGAATGCAAAAACAGTAACTAAGCAACAAATCACAAATCCTATATAATAGGTCGTAGAATAATATGATTTTGACGCTTGAATTCCACTAGTATGAACACTTAATTCAATTGCACCTACAAAAGCTTGATTCATACAAACGATAAACAACATTGCGATAAGTAATACCAACGAATAAGTTGGAACTTTTTCACTTCTATCATTTATTACGAAATAATCATTACAAAAGATGAACAATAGGTAAACAATGATGGCTAAACACGAAGGAATATAAATACGCTTCACCATATCACCAATAAAAACATTAAAATAGAAAGAATAACTAAAAAATAACATTATAAGCACTAAACTAAAAATTAATCGTTCTGACATTCCAAATGAATACAGAAATAAATTGACAATTAATCCAAAAATAATTCCATATCCAAAACCAAGTAGGGTTGAACCTAGGGCTAAACTAAAATTATTAAAGGAATAATAACTAAATAAAATACCAATAATAACTAAGGGAGCGGAAATATATTTAAAATATTTTAAAATTATTTGTTTTGAAACAACAATCATTATAACAATTGCTAGCATCACTCCACCAGCAATTCCACCTAATTGATAAATGTTTTCAGTTACATTCACATTTTCGTAATCAAATAATTTCATAAACCTAAATATAAAATCAACAACTAGTAGTGATGAAAATATTGATAAAAATATTGATTTTAAAGAAGGCTTACTAAAATAAACCTTACTAGATTCCTTTTTACGATTTGATAAAATTACACTGATTTTATAGAATACTTTCGTTATTTTTTTGTCTTTTTGATTATCCATAATCTCCCTCCAACTTGTATATTATACCATATTTTGACTAATTATTAAAGCAAAACACAATCTAAAAGCTAAAGGACAAATACTGTATTAATAGTTTTATAAAATATAATACATAATGAATGTTATGCATCAAGTAGTATATGAATACATTATTATTACTCTGTTATTATGGATAACATTTTCTTATAGCCACAAAAATATGGTAAATTTTTTACACTTTTATTTTTATTTATTAAATAAATAGTGCCAGAAAACACACAATTTGTCTTTTGTTTATTATTTTTTAAATATCTTTCGAATTCAGTTTTTTCCATTATTCCATATCCCACCGAAGTTTCTTTTACAATTCTTTCTGTCAACGCCTGTGACAATAATTCCAAATAACTTGCACGAGAGACTATTCTTACAATTACCTGTTTCTTTACATCAATTAACTCATTTAACTCATCACAACTTATTTTTTTATTCATAATTCACCTCATTTAGTAAATTATAACATAAAAGAATTGCGAAAAAATGTGTTTTTTGGTATAATAGTAAAAGTAATTAAGAAAGGAGTACATTATGCATGTAGTTGGTTTAATTTTTGAAGCTAATCCTTTTCATAATGGGCATAAACATCTAATCAATTCTGCAAAAGCCATATTTCCTGATTCTCCTTTTATATGTATTACTTCTACTTCGTTTACAATGCGTGGAGAAATTTCCATTATTAACAAATTTGATAAAATTAAGATTTTGCAAGACCAAAATATTGATATTATACTTGAACTACCCATTTGTTACACCCTCCAAAGTGCTAATTACTTTGCGGCTAGTACCGTTTCTATTTTAAATCAAATAGGTGTTACTGACATTGTTATTGGGTGTGAAACTACTGATATTAAGCAATTTGAAAAATTTTACGATCTAATCACATCAAATGAATTTTCTCAAATTTTAAAAGACTACTCGTCTAGGCAAACTAGCCACAAAAAGATTTTTACAGAAGTCTTAAAGAATATGGGAATTAGCATATCAGAAATCGAAGAGTTTAATAAGCCTAATTTTACTTTAGGCTTTCAGTACTACCGCGTAATCAGAGATCAAAATCTAAACATTAAGCTTCATTTAATCAAAAGAACTAACGATTATTATCAAAAAGAAAACACTAATTCTAATATCGCTAGTGCGTCTTATATTCGCGAAACTTTTCAAAAAAATGAAGATATTACGAAATATATACCTTATAAGCCTCATTTTATTGACCTAACAACGGCTGAAAATAATTTACTTAGAATAATTAGTTTTCAAACTCTCCAATTTCCGTTTATTAATCCTTTTAAAGAAATAAATGGAAACAAAGAGGGTATTGATAACTATATTATGAAAAATGGTGACTTTACTCACACTTATTCTAATTTGCTTGACTCTTTAAAAAATAAAAAGTACTCAGTTAATAGAATTAGACGTCTGCTTATTTCACTTTTAATTCAATTAAAGACAGTTGACTTTTCAAAAATAAATTATCTACGAATCTTAGGTATAAATGAAATAGGCCTTAGCTATCTTAATGCTTTAGACAAAACAACTAAAAAAATGATATTTTCATCACCGAATGAATTAAATAAAATACCTGAATCATTGCATTATGAAATTATCGCAAGTAAATTATATGGAATATTGACAAACAACCCAAATATTTATTTAAATGAATACAAATTACCAATTAGAAAGAAGGAATAAAATGACATTACATGAACTTAGACAATTGCTAGATGCTATCGTTGATCCTAGTAACGGTAATACCTTAAAGGAAAATAACGCAATTAAGCACCTTGCATATAACGATGATAATGACCTTATCACTTTAATTGTATCTATGCATAACTCTGATAAAGTTTATGAAAAAATCCTCAAAAGAGAAATTGCTAAAACTGTTAAAATTACAGCAGGATATAAAGGACTTCGCCTAGAAATTGAACAAGAAAAAGGAGCAAAACCATCCGTTAATAAACAAATTACCTACATTGGCATTATTAGTGGTAAAGGTGGTGTTGGAAAAAGCAGTGTTGCGGCTAACATAGCATATCGTATGGTAAAACGTAATTTTAAAGTTGGAGTAATCGATGCAGATATCTATGGTTCTAGTCTTCCTACCATCTTAGGTTTTGAACACCAATATCCAAAATATGATGAAAACAAAAAAATAATTCCTATTAAAGCAGGAAACTTAGAAATTATTTCAACTGAATTTTTTACTGAGCCATCTCAACCAGTGATATGGCGAGGTGGAATGCTTAACAGTATGCTAAATCACTTCTTCTACGATGTTAAATGGGCAGACGATACTGATTTTATCATTATTGATTTTCCACCTGGAACTGGTGATATTACTCTTGACATAAAAAATATTGTGCCTGAATGCAAAATGATTTTAGTAACTACCCCTCATCCATCTGCTTCACATGTAGCAGTAAAAGCAGGACATGCAGCAACTAAGTTAGGACATGAAATTTTAGGTGTAATTGAAAATATGTCATATTATGAAAATCCAATAAATCATGAGAAAGATTACATTTTTGGCCATGGTGGTGGAGAAAAAGTCGCAAATGAACTTAATACTGAGCTTATCACCAAAATTCCAATTGCAAGACCAAGTAATGACACAGATTTATTTGAAATAGATGAGAAAAATGGTAAAATATATGACGATGCCTTAGACTATATTTTAATGGCAATTCATCGAAATCAAAACTAAACGATTTTACATTCTATAATATAGTTTTTACAAAAACTTTACAGACTTTCAAAAGCCATATCAAAAAGATATGGTTTTTTATTTTTTATATAACATTTAATATAATTAGAAAAAACTCTAACCATTAAATACGGTTAGAGCATTTATTAGTAAAATTATTCAAGTATATTTATTCTTCTTCGTGATTATGGCAGCAGCAATGATGTTCTTCATGATGACACTTGCAATCATCATCACATTCACATTCATCACCCATTTGTTCTTCATAGTCAGCAACAGCATCTTCGATCATTGACCATTCTTCATCAGATTCAATTTCGCTTAATTCACCATTACCATCTTCACCTTCAGTATAAATTGCAGCCATTAATGAAATTTGTTCAGAATCATCATCATTTAATGCTTCAATTGGATAGAATACAACATATTTCTTGTTGAATTCTTCTGAATCTAATGTAAATAAAATTTGACATAATTTTTCATTGCCTTCAGCATCAATTACTGTTAATTGACCATCAGTTGGTTTGATTTCACTCATTTTAATATCTCCTTTAATTTCTTTTTTTACTGTCTAAATAAGATTGTAAGATTAAAGTTGCAGCTAAAGTGTCAACTTTGGTTTTGCGTTTAGCCCTACTCAAATCAGCCGAAATCATTAAGTTGTTAACCTCAACTGAAGTAAGTCTTTCATCATATAAGATAACTTCTAAATTAGTACTTTTTTCTAACATTGCTTTGAATTCATAAACGTATTCTGCTTGTGGACCAATCGTTCCATTCATATTAATTGGATGTCCAAGAACAATCTTATCTACTTTTCTTTCAGCGATTAACATTATAACACATTCTAAACATTTTTGCAAATCTTTCTCTCTAAAACGTATTGTATTATATGATGTAGCAATAGTTTCTGATAAATCGCTAAACGCCACTCCACATGTACGATTACCTAAATCAAGTCCCATGATTCTCATTATTTTATCATTTCCTTTACTTTAGCAAGAGCTTCATCGATCTTATTTACATCCTTACCGCCGGCTTGAGCAAAATCTGGTCTGCCACCACCGTTACCACCTGTTATGATAGCAGCAGCTTTAACTAGATCGCCACATCGATTTGAATTGCCCTTTGATTTAGCAATAAACACTATTTTTTCATGATTTACACTAGCTATAAACACAACACAATTAGACATTGTTGCACTAATCTTATCAATAATATCTTTTACTACATCAATTTCATAATCAACAACTTTCGCAATTACAACGTCAGTACCATTTACTTGATATTTATCGTTAAGTAAAGATGCATAATCGGAGGATTTATGAGCACGATAAATATTATCAAATTCTTTGTCTAGGTCTTTTATTACATTTCTAGTTTGAGTTAACACTTCGCGATAATTTAAAATATCTTGATAACTACCTGTAAGGCGTGGTAAGATAATAGGATTAGATACTAGATTTATCTTTTCATCAGCTGCTTTATCCATAATTGCTTTTCTTTTTTCTTCCAAATTTTTCAAATCTTCAATTATACTATTTAATTTTTCTTTTTCAGCTGTTATTATATTATTTTTAGTAGCAGCTTCAATTCTAAAGATACCTGATCCTTTTGATTCAACGCCCAAAATGGCAAACTTTTCTATTTCACTAGTGTTTTTAACATGTGTGCCACCACAAAGTTCCTTGCTATATGCCATTTCTACTAATCTAACGGCTGAACCATACTTTTCGCCAAACACAGCTTGGGCACCAAGAGCCTTAGCTTGGTCTATTGTTGTAATAGTTGTAGTCACAATATTACTATCTTTAATTGCTCTATTAACAATTTGTTCTATTTCAATGATTTGATCAGAAGTTAAATTTTCATAATTATTAAAGTCAAAACGTAGGCCTTCATTAGTTACTTGGCTACCTTGTTGAATAACGTGTTTACCTAATACCATTCTCAAAGCTTCATTTAATAAATGTGTTGCTGAATGGTTCGCGGCAGTATCTGCTCTAAATGCTTCATCTACTTCTAGAGAAACTAAATCTCCTTCATGTAGGATAGAATCTTTCATATTTACAATATGAGCATGTTGTCCATTAGGAAATTTCATTGTATTTAAAATATTGAAAGTTTCATTATTAATTATCAAACGACCTTGATCACCATTTTGGCCGCCACTTTCACCATAAAAAGGTGTTTTATCAAATAATACAATCGCTTCACCCGTAGCTTCTTTTACTTCATGACCATTTTTGAAAATTCCTATTACTTTGGCATCACAATTTAATGCGTCATAACCAACAAATACTGATTCTTTTTGAAAATTCATGTATTCTTCATTTTGAGTATTCATTGATTGTTCACTATTACGAGCTTTACGAGCTCTTTCTTTTTGTTTTTGAAGTTCATTGTTGAAAGCGTCAATATCAACAGAGAAACCTTTATCCTCAGCTGCTTCAACAGTTAATTCAATTGGAAAGCCAAAAGTGTCATATAGTAAGAAAGCGTCACTACCACTAATAATATTAGTTTTTGCATTTTCCATTATATCATTAAGTTTCTTTTCACCAGATTCAAGTGTCTTTAAGAAATTTTCTTCTTCTATTTTAATTAATTTAGTAATAATTGTTTCTTTTTCAACTAAATAAGTGTAGAAACTTTTCATATTTTCTATAACTACTGAAACAATTTTATATAAGAAAGGTTCATTAATACCTAAACGTTTTCCCATTCTAACCGCACGTCTAAGAATTCTTCTTAATACATAACCACGACCTTCGTTTGATAAAATTGCCCCATCAGCAAGAGCGAATACAACACTTCTGATATGATCAACAATAACTCTAAAGGCCATTTTTTGTGATTCTGAACATTCATCATATTTAATACCTGATAAAGTTTCGACATATTTTATCATTGGCATAAATAAGTCAGTTTCATAGTTAGTTTCGACACCTTGGAAAACACAGGCAAATCTTTCTAGTCCACCTCCAGTATCAATGTTTTTGCTAGGTAATTCGGGATAATCTTCACGTTTTAAACCAGCAGTAGAATTAAATTGGCTAAATACGATATTCCAAATTTCAATATATCTATCATTTTCAATATCTTCAGCAAGTAATTTAATACCTAAACCATCTGGATCATATTTTTCACCACGGTCAAAGAAAATTTCAGTATCGGGTCCACAAGGTCCTTCACCTATTTCCCAAAAATTATCAGCAATTGGAACTAAATGAGTTGGGTTAACACCTAAACTAACCCATTTATTGAAGGTATCTTTATCTTCGGGATAATAAGTAATATAAATTAATTCACGAGGAATTCCAAACCATTTTTCATCAAATAATAATTCATTTGCGAATTCCAAGGCTTCATTTCTGAAGTAATCACCAATTGAAAAATTACCTAACATTTCAAAAAAGGTGTGGTGACGTGCAGTTTTCCCTACATTTTCAATATCATTGGTACGTAATGACTTTTGTGCATTACATAAACGTGGATTTTCTGGTTTTTCGCGACCATCAAAATATTTTTTTAAAGGGGCAACACCAGCATTGATCCATAGCAAAGTAGGATCATCTACAGGAATTAGTGATGCACTTGGCACTATTTTATGGCCTTTACTTGCGAAAAAATCAAGCCACATTTGTCTAATTTCATAACTTTTTAATTTTTTCATGTCATCTTTCTCCATTCATACAAAATAAAAAGTTCCCATGCCTAAGCATAGGAACGAATAAAATCGCGGTACCATCCTAATTTGTAATTACCATAACTACACACTTAATTAGCTATAACGTAACTACCGGGAATTGTTAATTCCTCTCAAAAGGAGCTTCAATACGAGCAATCTAGTTTTTCACCAACCAACTAGTCTCTAAAATTTGCTCTATATTTACTAATCTTTATCAACGATTTATATTATGCTGCTTGTTCTTCAGCAGAAGCTTGAGCAGCTTTTTCTTTTTCAGCAGCTTTTTGTTTTGCTAACTTTTCTTTTTCAGCGGCTTTTTGTTTTGCTAGCTTTTCTTTTTCTTTTTCAGCAGCTTTTTGTTTTGCTAGTTTTTCTTTTTCAGCGGCTTTTTGTTTTGCTAGCTTTTCTTTTTCTTTTTCAGCAGCTTTTTGTTTTGCTAGTTTCTCTTTTTCAGCGGCTTTTTGTTTTGCTAGTTTTTCTTTTTCTTTTTCAGCAGCTTTTTGTTTTGCTAGTTTCTCTTTTTCAAGAGCTTTTGCTTTTTCTGCTTTTTCGGCAGCTAATGCAGCTTCTTTACGAGCTTTTTCTTCTGCTACAGCTTGTAATTTAGCATCTTTTTCAGCTTGAACTGCAGACATTGCAGCGTCTTTTTCTGCTTGTTTACGAGCTCTTTCTTCTTCGATTGCCTTTTGTTTTTCAGCTTTAATAGCATCTTTTTCAGCTTGTTTACGAGCTTTTTCTTCTTCGATTAATCTTTGTTTTTCAGCTTTAATAGCATCTTTTTCAGCTTGTTTACGAGCTTTTTCTTCTTCGATT
This sequence comes from uncultured Mollicutes bacterium, assembly GCA_900538885.1. Lineage (GTDB taxonomy): Bacteria > Bacillota_I > Bacilli_A > ML615J-28 > CAG-313 > UMGS75. Next base: position 53,283 of record UQAI01000003.1, on the reverse strand, counting down.
AATCTTTGTTTTTCAGCATCTATTTCGTCATAATATGCGATTGAATTTTTAACAATATTCTTAATTAGTTTTTCATCTAATTCGCCTTTATTAACTAATCTAAACCATTGTTCACCTTTAGGACTTGTAGCTTTAACGATAGTACCAGGATATTCAACGATTAGTGGGAAAGCTTTTTCTTGATTACTGCAGAAAGTGATACGGTAATCATTATTTGTTGACATTGTGATTAAGAATAATCTCTTGCCGTAGAAATATCTACTAATGTTGCCTTTTGCATTTGGAACAACTCTAATTTCTTTATTAGGAATAGTTGATGCATATTTAACAACTTTTTCATAAGAAGGTTTAAATACTTTTTTCTTCTTTAATTTTTCTCTTGCTTCTTTTTCTTTTTCTTTAGCGATTCTTTCAGCTTCTCTTTCAGCTTCAGCTTTTCTAAGTGCATCAAGTTCTTCTAATTCTTTTGCAACTCTTGCTTCTTCAGCTAATCTTGCAATTTCAGCTGCTTTTGCTTCTTCAGCTGCTCTTGCTTCTTCAGCTAATCTTGCTTCTTCAACTGCTTTTGCTTCTTCTTCAAGTCTTGCAAGTTCTGCTTGGTGCGCTTCTTCAGTTGCTTTTGCTTCTTCTTCAAGTCTTGCAAGTTCTGCGGCATGATCAGCACGACGTTTTTCTTCAGCTTCTCTTAATGTTGCTAATTCTTCTTTTTCGGCTTGACGTTCTGCTTCAATAGTTTTTGCTTCTTCTTCAAGTCTTGCAACTTCTGCTTGGTGTGCTTCTTCAGCAGCTTTTGCTTCTTCAGCTAGTCTTGCAACTTCTGCTTGGTGTGCTTCTTCAGCAGCTTTTGCTTCTTCTTCAAGTCTTGCAACTTCTGCTTGATGTGCTTCTTCAGCTGCTTTTGCTTCTTCTTCAAGTCTTGTAACTTCTACTTGGTGTGCTTCTTCAGCAGCTTTTGCTTCTTCAGCTAGTCTTGCAACTTCTGCTTGGTGTGCTTCTTCAGCAGCTTTTGCTTCTTCTTCAAGTCTTGCAAGTTCAGCTTCATGTGCTTTTTCAGCTTCACGTAATTTTTCAAGTTCTATGCGCTCAGCGATACGTTGTGCTTCTGCTCTTCTTAAAGCATCAAGTTCAGCACGATCAGCACGGCGTTCTGCTTCTGAAGTTCTTAAATATTCAAGTTCAGCATGTTCTGCTCGACGTTCACCTTCAGATTTTCTTAAAGTTTCAAGTTCAGCTTTATCTTCTGGACTCATAACTTCAACTTGTTTTTCAACTTCAACTACTTTCTCAATTACTTCAGGAACGTATTCAGCTTTTTCTTTTGCGAAAGCAATTTTTTCAGCATTTAATGTTGCCTTTTCATTTTCAAGCACTGCTCTTTCTTGAGTTACTTTATTTTGTTCATTAACATATTCTAATTGCATTTGTGCAAGTAAAACTTGTAAATGAGCTAATTTATCTTGTAATGCAATTACTCTAGCATCAACGGCTGGAGCATTTTCTTGTTCTTCAGCGATACTTTTCTTTAATTCTGCAATTTCTGCTTCAAGTGCTGTTTTCATACCTTCAATCACCTCAATCTCATGTCTTAATGTTTCTAATTCATCGTTTTCTAAGCCACATAATCCTAGTTGGTCTCTTGTATAAGTAAATAATTGTTCAAGAATGTGTTGTTCAGCTTTATCATATTCTCTCTTGTGAGCTGCAATAAATTCTTTAATTAAACGTTCTCTTGAATCAACTGAATATTCAGGATTTAATTTATATAGTTTAACCATTGATAACACATGTAAACCTGTAATTAAAGCACCAAATACGATTGGGACAATTAAGAAAAATACAGATGAGTTAAATGTCGCATTATTGTTTGCGGCTAAATCAACATATTTATTTCCAATATTATTCATGTAGAATAATAATCCTACGAATAATACCGCAATAGCTGTATCAATTAACATCATTTCATTTTTACTAAATGTTACCACAAATTTATAAAATTGATGAGATACAACCGCAATACTAACAAATAATAATGAACAAACCATTACATTAACAATCCAATGAGTTGTTGTATAAGGATCAGCAGATCTTACAAGCATCATTAAACCATTGAATAACAACGCAGCCATTGCAGTAAAAATCGGCATATAGCAAGCTACAGTTGTGTAACGTAATGATGGACGGTAGTTACGATACTTTGTTGATAAATTTAATAAAAATAAAACTAATGCAATAATTGGTAAAACTATTACTTTCAAAATTATTTCAACACGAGGAACACCATTTAATCCCCAAGGAATGCAAATTGCTAAAGCAATAGCAACGGAAATCATACTATTTATAAACATTATTTTCTTCTCTCTACTATTTAACATAATATTTTTCCTTTCTACTACTTATTCTTCAACAGTCTCAGTAGATTCTGTGTTTTCTTCTGATTCTTCAGTTTCAGTTTGCTCTTCTACTGGAGTTTCAACTTTTGTACCACAATTAGTACAGAAATCATTTCCTGGAATTAATTCAGCACCACAGTTAGCACAATGTGCTGGTGCTTGTTCTTCATCTAATGTTTCTTCATTTTCATTTTCGGTTTCTGGTTTTTTTCCTTTTGGATCAAACTCATCTTCAAAATGATGTTTAAAATAAATTTCAAAATCATCCATAATGTCATTGTAAGCACGATTATATTCTCTTTTTACAATACGATCATAATCTCTTTCAAATGCTTCATCACATACATAAATGCTGCGATTGTCTTTTTTAAAGATTCTTGCAAGTCTTGCACAAATAACAATGAATGAAATAACTGTAATAATGTATAGGAAGAATAAGACTGGGTCACCATGTCCAACGAATGCTTCTTCTGCTTTAAATACATCAAGGTAATTTACGTCAACTCTCCATGCAACTATAACAAAACATGCTGTTACTGCTAATATAACGCAGTCTAATATTATAGTTGTAGTAATATTTAACTTAAATAATAAGTTAGAAAAACAATGGAATCCAACAACTAAGAAAGCTAAATATAAGATTAGTAATACCATTATTACAGCCCATGGACCAAATCCAAGAGGTTCACAGCTATAAGCTAATGTGTGAGTAACAAATACTAAAATAGCACATAAGTAAGAAACAATTGGAAAATAGCTCATTACATTTACTACTTTAGATCTATCTAAGCACTCTTGTATATCACGATATTTTTTTACATTTGCATAAATAGATAATGCAATAATTACAACAGGTAAAATTGCAAATTTAATTAGCATTTCTGCTTTCATAATAGTTTCTACATTTTCCATGTTGCACAAAAATGGTAATGTTCTAAATGGAACAAAGACAACAATTCCAATTAACATTGACAAAATTGCACTAATGTACATGTAAACTTTTTGACCTTTTGATAACATACATTCACTCCCTTGAAAAATCAGCCGATTTTACTATATTTTTTAGCATTTTATACACCTATTATACCATAAAGTATCATTATTGTAAAATGATTAATACTTTTTTTTGCATTTTTTTCTTTATTTTAGTTTGATTTTTGCCATTTTATGGTAGCTTGCAAAATTGATAAAATTGGTACAGCTAATAACATACCTACAACCCCTAACATTTCACTAAAAAGCATCATAAATAGAATCACAATTATTGGGTGTGTATTAACAGTTTTACTTTCAACAGCTGGCGTAATAAAATTACTTTCTATGAGTTGTAATACTACAACCACAAGGATTACATAGAGTAGTTTATTAGGGGCCGAACCAAGAGTAAATAGTCCAACGATAAATCCTCCAATGTATGGTCCTACATAAGGAATAACATTTGTTAACCCAATTATTATTCCCCAAAGAATTGGTAACTCTATTCCTAACAATACAAAACACAATGTACTGGAAATTGATAAAATTATTATCACAAAAACTACCCCTTTAAAATATGCATACATCGTTTTATTTAATTCTCTCAATAAAAAAAGTACGTTTTCTTTACCTTTCAAGACCAAGTAATCCTTTAATTTCGTAATAATTTTATGATAATCTATTAAAAAATATAACGACAAAACAAAACCAATAATTACAGAAACAACATAGGAAAAAGTGGATTGAATAATTTTACCAAAATACTTTAAAACAATAGGAAAATATTCTTTCTTAAAATCTATATTAATTTGTGTTTTTAAGATTTTACCAAAAAATTTGTTAATCAAATCCTTCACATTTTGAACGTATGAAGGGAGATTATCAAATAGTTTATTTCCTTCTTCTACTACGCTTGGTGTAATAAACAAAATAACACTAAAAATGATCATCATTATTCCAAATACTAAGACGCATGAAGTAGATTTTCGATTACAGCCTTTTGTTTCTAACTTATCAACTAATGGATTTAATAAAAAAGCGATTGTAAACCCCAAAATAAATGGTAGTAAAAAGTTAATTACAACTTTTAATAATGTTATTAGTTCTTGATATATATTAAAAACTATCCAAGTAATCAATAACAATAATAAAATTTTTAGTAATTTATTCAGTTTTTTATCCATATTTTTTATACCTTTCTATTATCTAACTATATTTATATTTTATGGAAAAAACTGAAAACTAAACAAAAAAGGCTGATTTTCTCAGCCTTCTTATGATTTTGATTTATTTAGAAATTAAATATTTGGCAGTACGAACCATTTGAGCAGTATAACTCATTTCGTTATCGTACCAAGAGATGATCTTAACTAATTGTTTGCCATCAACATTCATAATCTTTGTGCATTTTGCGTCAAATAATGTACCACAAGTTTGACCAATAACGTCTGATGAAACGATAGGATCTTCAGTATAATAAATAGTCTCATTTACTGCTTCTTTAACAGCAGCATTAACTTCTTCTACAGTTACAGGACGAGCAGGTTCCCAAACTAGGTCAACAACTGAACCAGTGATTGTAGGAACACGTAGTGCCATACCATCAAGTTTGCCTTTTAATTCAGGTAAAACTTCACCAACAGCAACAGCAGCACCAGTAGTAGTAGGTACGATGTTTGCAGCAGCAGCTCTTGCACGACGAGATTGAATACCTTTTTTATGAGGAGCGTCAAGAACATTTTGGTCACCAGTATAAGCGTGAACAGTAGTCATGAAGCCTTTAACGATACCAAATTTGTCATTTAATACTTTAGCGATAGGTGCTAAACAGTTAGTTGTGCATGAAGCAGCAGAAATAACTTGTTCATCACCAGTTAATTTAGTGTGGTTAACATTGTAAACAACAGTCATGTCAACACCTTTTGCAGGAGCAGAAATGATAACTTTCTTAGCACCAGCATTGATGTGTGCCATTGATTTTTCTTTGCTTACATAGAAACCAGTACATTCGATTACTACATCAACATTTAATTCTTTCCAAGGACATTCATTAGCATCTTTAATAGCATAAACTTCAATTTCATGACCATCAACAATAATTGAATGATCAGTACTACTTACTTCGTGGTCTTTATAACGACCTTGTGCAGTATCATACTTTAATAAATAAGCAAGGTCTGCAGCACCAGTTAAGTCATTGATTGCTACGATATCAAAGTCTTTTTGTCCAAACATTTGACGGAATGCTAAACGTCCAATTCTGCCAAATCCATTAATTGCAATTCTTACAGCCATTTTATAATCCTCCTAAATTTCTGTTGAATTTTTACTATATTATTTTATCACTTTTTTCTTAATATTACAACTATTTTGATATAGATTATTTGTCACTTGATTGTTTTAGATACAACAATAATCTAAATATTTCAATAAATAACCATTCTATATTTAATAATATTCCAAATGCAGCATACCATTCATACTTTTTATCACAACCACTTAGCACAATTTGGGTTGCATTATCTAGGCTTATAACAACATATAATCCTGCCACTATAATCATTACAACTGATATAATAATACCTAATTTACTAGAAAATAATAAAGTGTAAATAGATGGATTAAATATACCAATAACACTAATTACAAGTGATGAGATCATTATCCCAAGCAAAACTGAAAGCATAAAGCCTCTAAAGAAATGTCCCACCTTGATTACTCCAGTTGTATAAAGAATTGTTGCCGCAAGGAATATGGCGATAGTTAAAATTAACGCAAGTCCCGCTAATTGAAACCCCTCTCCCGGTAATACTAGTTCAACAATTCCAATGATTGTACCAAGCATTAAACCCTCAAAAATGGAATAAGGGATTGAAAGTATTTTGGTTGATGCAGGAACAAAACAAATTATAAATTGTAAAATAAAGTTTATGATAGCTACACCTACATAAATGTATAAAGCATAGCCACCAAAACGATGAAAGTTAGACATCATAAAGATAGTTGAAACAATCATTATAAATACTAATAGTAGAGTTTTAAGACCTATTCCTTTAATACTAGCACTAGTACTTGATGTATCTTCTGCTTTCATCGCATTTTTAAATGCAAAATTATTTCCAAGTTTCATATCAATATCCTCCTTTATATTTTATCATTTTTTATTAAAACAATACCTTTTTTTATAATAGTGTATCGTTTTCTGGTAAGTTATCCAAAACCCCTAAAGTTTTTAATCTTGCATATTGCTTTTTATTTACTGATGTACGGTATTCAAAATCTGCTTTTGAAGTAAATTGATGCTTGTTTCGAGCTTCAATAATCGATTTCGCCACCGCATCACCTAATGAATCAACACTTATAAATGGTAAATATAATGATTTTTTGTCATCCGCAATCACAAAATCAGTAGCTTCTGATTTTTCAATATCAATTTGTCTGAAATAATAACCACGAAGTACCATTTCTAAAGCAATATATAGTACTCCTAATAAATCAGTTTCTTTATTAGTAAGTTCTTCTTTTTTGGAAAGTTTTGTTTCAAACTCTGTAATTTTATTACGTATAGCATTACGACCATTAGCTAATATTTCTGGATCAAATTCCTTAGCACGTTTAGAGAAGAATGCCGCATAGTAGTAAATTGGACGATGAACCTTAAACCAACCGATTCTTAAAGCCATAATTACATATGCAGTCGCATGTGCTTTAGGGAACATGTATTTAATACGTTTACAACTATAAATATACCAATCCGGAACATTATACTTAATCATTAAAGCTTCTTGTTCTGGTTTTAAGCCTTTTCCTTTTCTTACGCCTTCCATAATCGTGAAAGCATCATGTGCTGGAAGATTCTTCTCTAATAAATAAAGCATAATATCATCACGACATCCAATTACTTCTTTAAATTCAACCTTCGGATATAGCGGATTAGATCCTGTTACTAATTCTTCAGCATTTCGGTTCCATACATCAGTACCATGAGAAAGTCCCGATACTTTAATAATATCTTCATAGCTTTTTGGCTTAATGGTTTCTAGCATTCCTCTAACAAAATTAGTTCCAAACTCAGGCATTCCTTTAGTACCACTAGAGAAACGATCCATATCATCGCCATTTATTTTTAGTGCTTCTTTAGAACTAAAAAGGGAAAGAACCTCGTCATCAACATATGGAATTCCTTCTACTGTACTAAATGGAAATACCTCTGGTTCGGCGTGAACAAAATCCATTAATTGTTTAATAACAGTTGGATCATCGTGTCCTAGGATATCCATTTTAAGTAAATTGCTTTCAAAGCTATGATAATCATAATGCGATGTACGCCAATTTTGATTTTCTAATTCTGAACTATCAACTGGTGGATATTGAACTGGTATTATATCAGTATACTCAATATCATCAGGAACAATGACAATACCACCAGGATGTTGACCTGTTGTCTTTTTAGATCCTGCAATAAAATTAGCAATTCGTTCAATTTCAGTTTTTCTAATTTCAATATTCTTATTTCGGTAATAATCCCTTGTATAAGCAAAAGCAGTTTTTTCCATAACCGTAGATACCGTACCTGCTCTAAAAGCATTATCAATACCAAATGTATCTTGACAGAATAAATGTGCTTTTGCTTGATATTCTCCTGAGAAATTTAAATCAATATCAGGAACTTTATCTCCTTTAAAGCCTAAGAAAGTTTCAAAGGCTATATCAACACCATCTTTATTTAGTTTTTCACCACAAATCGGACAATATGCATCTTCTAAGTCCATACCTACACCAACTTTTTTAAGTTTAGCATCAAGTTCTGCAGGTACACTCATATGATATCTTTCTTTTTCTTCATCACTTAGTTTAAAAACACTAAATTTGCATTTTGGACACACATAATGTGGTTTTAATGGATTTACTTCGGTTATTCCCATCATAGTGGCAACAAAACTACTACCAACTGAACCTCTACTTCCAACAATATAACCAGCTTCATTTGAGTTTTTAACTAGTAAATGGGAAATGAAATATACTGAAAAATAACCGTGACCAATTATTGCTTCTAATTCTTTTTCTAAACGTTCTTGAACATAAAGAGGTAAATTTTCACCATATTTCTTACGAGTTGTAGCAAAAGAAATATCATATACCGCCTCTTTCATCGATGGAACTCCAATTTTACTCATAAAGTCATCACGTGGAACGTATAGTTTGTTTGGAAATAACGGATAATCTTCAATCATTTCATTAATTTTTTTAGTATTAGTAACTACCAAATCATACGCTTCATTAGCTGGCAAGAAACTAAAATCATCAAGCATTTCTGTAGTACTTCTAAAATGCATGTTTAAAGGTGCATACCTTGATAGTGGATGTGGCCCACCACCATTAGGTCTTGCTACAGAAAGATAAATGCTTCGATACTTACTATCTTCTTTTAATAATTGATGTACATCACCTGTCGCAACAACAAGTACATTTTTCTCATTGCCCGCAGAAATGATTTTTTTAATAATATCTTGAATTATTGGTATTCGTTCTTCATCTGGTAAGTTTTCAAACAACCAATTATAACATTCTGGGGGTTGTACTTCTAAATAATCATAATAACTTACTTTATCCAATAATTCTTCATATGACTTTTCATAAGCTGTTTCAAAAATATCACCGTTAGCACAGCCACTACCCACTAATAAGCCTTCACGATACTTGTCAAGAACAGTCTTATGTACACAAGCATCACGATTAAAGTGAGTCGTATGAGCATCGGATATGATCTTATAAAAGTTCTTTAATCCAGTTTTATTGCGTACTAAAATACATAAATGTGTTGGTCTTTTTGTTTTTGCAAGTTGTTCTGGTTTAATTAGGGTGTTAATAGAATTATATTTCGTAATTCCTTCATTAAATAAATCAACAAGCATACGATTAAATACATTAGTTGTTGTTCTCGCATCGTGGATTGCTCGGTGTTGTTGCTCAATTTCAACTTTTAAGTATTTAGCAATTGTTTCAAGTTTATAGTTTTTTAATCCTTCTGGATATAAAGTACGTGCTAAATCTAGGGTATCAATGCATGGATAACGCGTAATTTCCATATTTTGATTGCGCATTGTTTGATATAAGAAACCAGTATCAAAATCAGCGTTTTGAGCTACTAGTACACTTCCTTCAATGAAGGCTAAGAAATCTTTAAACACACTTTCAATGTATGGGGAATTTACAACCATTTCATTTGTAATACTTGTTAGTTCGGTTATAAAACTAGAAATTGGCTTTCGTGGCTTTACAAAAGTTGAAAATGAGTCAATAATCATTCCATCTTTTACTTTTACCGCACCTATTTCAATTATTTCATTATAGTTGACACTTAATCCTGTTGTTTCAAGGTCAAAAACTACAAATGTTGCTTTTTTAAGGTCTATATCTTCACTATATGGATGAACAATTCTTAAATTTGTATCATCAACAAAATATGCTTCAACTCCAGCTATCGGCTTAATATCATTCTTTTTACATAATGAGAAAAACTCTGGTAAAATATGACAATTAGCATGATCTGTTACCGCAAGAGCACGATGTCCAAATCGTTTTGCTTGTTCAACATATTCATCAACATTTAAAATACTATCAAGCACTGACATTTTAGTATGAGCGTGAAGTTCTACACGTTTTTCAAGACTACTATCAAAACGTTGTCTTGATGCATCGACACCACATACAGTAACACGATCACACATAATTACAACATCTTTGGCAAAATCATCCCATTGAATATTACCTTGAATAACAATTCGTTTATTAGGTTTAATATCTTCTTCAAATATTCTCGCATCACTTTCACGATAAAATCTTTTGATAATAATTGAATCTTGAAAATCGGTAATAACACCTTCAAATAATCTTAAAGTTCTACCATCTCTAGTTTTTAGTTCTCTAGTTGAAGTTTTAACAACAATACCAGTAGTTTCAACTTTATTGGTACCATTGATTTGTTTGAATTCTTCAACTTCCATACTAGTCATCGGAACTTCGTGAAGAACAATAGTTAAAACGTGATTGAAGTTATTACGATAAAATGTTGCTTCTTCTCTTCCTTCGGCTGCTTCTGCTTTCTTTTGTTGATATAATTCAACACTTTTAGCTTCATTTTGGTCTTCCATTCTGACAATTGATTCATGATGTAAATCACCTTTAGAGACTTCATCTATATCAATTGAACTGCTCACTTTTATATGTCCAATTCCGTAATTAACAAAAAAAGCTTGAATTAATGGTAAATGTTCATCTACTACATTTTGATTTTCTTTAGTAGGAACTTTAAGAATTAAGTTATTTTCTTTAATCTGAAAAGGAAATTCTGCTAGCAAGATAGTTGTAGCTTTAATTTTTTTACATACATCAACACCAGCATTAAAGTAAGCAATTAAATCTTCACTTGTTATTGTGGTGTCTAACCATCTAATTGTAAATAACACCTTAGAAACATTGTATTTTGTCATAAAGGCATTTTTAATTTTTTCAAGCATATCCGAAAGTTGATCCCATGGAAGTACACGTCCAAGAGTTATGAAGATACGCCATGAATTGTCGCTTTGTTTTACTTTAACTGATGTAATTTCACCATTTTTAATATCATCATTAACTTCAATATTTGAAAGTTCTAATGTTTCAAGCCACTTTGCATTACTCATATTCTTTCCTTTCTAAGTTATTAACATTAATTATTTCTATAAAGCCTTCATCCAGTGTTGGTTTAACAATTTTTTCACCATATGAAAAGACAACTTCAACTGGCAAATAAAGTTCATTAGCCATTTTATTACGCATTTCAACTCTTTTCGCACAAATCACTGGTAAAGTGTCAAAATAATATGCTGCTACTTCAAATTCATTGAAATATTTACTTACTTCATCTTTAAATCTATTTCTAACCTTGGGAGTAATGTTGGTAGCATCAAAAATAACATCGGTACCATTTTTCAAGTATTCAGCAGTTAAACGATAAACTTCAGGCCAAATTAGTGGTTCTTCCCAATCAGGGTGCACCATTCTAATAACATCGGTTGAAACTATCTTATACCCTTTTTCTTGGCTTAGTTGTCTAGCATATGTGCTTTTACCACTTCCTGGTATTCCTACCATCATATGTACGCGTACCATAGTCATTCTCCTTTTATTCTTATTAGTATATTTTATCAAAATATGCTTTTTTTATCAAACATATAACTATAATTTTAGAGTAACAAATCTTCAATATTGTATATTCTTGTGGCAAGACGTTCGATAAAATCTTTTTCATGACTTGCAAAAATAATTGTACCTTGATATTTTTTAAGGTATTCTAGTAATTCTTCTTTTGCGATTTTATCTAAATGGTTAGTTGGTTCATCAAGAATAAGAACATTAGCCTTCTTCATCATAATTTTACAAAGTTTTAGTTTGGCTTGTTCACCACCACTTAAAGTTTTAATTGGTTGCATTGCTAAGTTGCCTACTAACCCACATCTAGCAAGTCTAGTTCTAACATCTTTTTCATCCATTAAAGGATAGATATTGGAAATTTCTTGCATTGGCGTATATTCGGGATGTTCAAAATTATGTTCTTGTTCAAAATAAGCAATTAAAGCATCATCAACAAACTTAAAACTTCCTTCAATCGGGTTTAATTCACCTACGAGTGTTTTTAATAAAGTTGATTTACCAATTCCATTGAAACCTGTAACCGCAAGTTTTTCGCCACTTGGTATTTCAAAGTTCATGGCTGGTAGTAATGATTTATCATAACCAATTTCTAAGTCTTTTACTTCTAGAAACTTTCTAGAATAAATTGGTTTATAATTAAAAGATAAATTTAAATGAATATCTCCACTTTTGGGTTTTTCCATTACTTCAATTTTTTCAAGTTTTTTCTCCCTACTTTTTGCCATTTTAGCAGTTGAGGCCCTAACTTTATTTTTAGCAATATAATCATTTAATTGTTTAATTTCACGTTGTTGTGATAGATACTCACGTTCATAGTTTTCAACTTGCATAGCTTTTTTTATTTTGTAAGAATCATAATTACCTTTATACCTTGTAATCTTCCCAAATTCTAATTCCATAATAACATTTACAACATCATTTAAAAATTCTTGATTATGAGAAACAATAAAAAAATTTCCTTCATACTCCTTCAAATATTTAACGAGCCAATCAACATGAACAGTATCTAAAAAATTAGTTGGTTCATCGAGAATAAGTAAGTCAGGCTGTTCAAGTAATAATTTTGTCAATATTACTTTCATTTTTTGACCACCTGATAAATGCTCCATTATGGTTTTCATTCCATAATTAACCACCCCAAGTCCCGTTGCGATACGTGCAATTTTTGAATTTAAGGCGTAAAAATCTTTACTTTCTAGTTCCTCTCTAATTCTACTAGTATTTCTAACATAACGATCAATTAGAGTATGATCTGTGATAGTCTTCATTTCATCAAGCATTTCATTCATTATTTGTTCTTCTTTATATAGTTCTTTAAATGCTTCTTTTAGGTATTCTTCAATTGTAAGTTTTTTATTAATATGCATATATTGGTCTAAATAACCTACTTTTAGATTTTTATCAAAGGTAATAGTACCACTATCTGGCAATACTTTTCCACATAAGACTTGAATTAGGGTTGACTTGCCAACACCGTTATTTCCTATTACGCCTATTTTTTCATTTTCAAGAATTCTAAAACTTGCATTATTAAATATTCTTTTTTTATCGTATGTCAAATTTAAATTTTCTACTGTTACTAACATAATTTTACCTCTAGTATTACTACATTATAGTATACCATATTTCGACCCTTTTTTGCAAATAATTTTTCCCTATTTAATAAGAAAAAATCACTTATTTAGAGCATTAAAGCAAATCTTATGATAAAGAAAAAAACTCAAATAATGAAATACTTTATCCATTATTTAAGTTTTTCTAATAATATTAACCTTTAAGCTTTTAAAACTATATTTGTTTCAACAACTTTATTTTCAGAACGATCATAATATGTAATTTTTACAGATGAACCAACTTTATAATCGGTTAAAGTATTTAGCATTGCTGAAAGAGTTGACATATTCTTTAACTTTACACCATCGAATGTTAAAAGAATATCATCAGAACTTATATTAGTACTTGACATAGTTCCACCAGTAGTTACATCGCGAACATAAATTCCATAAGCTGCTTCGCCTGCTTCATAAATTGATGTAGGAATGCTCTTTAAACCTAATTGAGAAATTGTGGCTGGAGTTAAATCTCTTACTGTTGTACCAGAAATACCTAATCTTGGTCTTACTATCTTGATATTTTTTTCAAGATATTCAGTTACCACAAGTTTTACTTCATTAGATGGAATCGCAAATCCCATATTGTCAACGTTATTAGATGAAATTTTTAAAGTATTAATGCCTATTAATTTACCATCTAAAGTAAATAGACCACCACCACTGTTTCCAGGATTAATTGATGCATCATGTTGAATGTATTTACCATAAAAATCTTTAGTGCCATCACCGTCAGTATCAGCAGAAATATAACGTAATGGACCACTAACAACTCCAAAAGTAACCGAACCATAATAATCAAAGCCTTCTGGATTACCTACGGCAATTACAAATGAACCTTTCTCAATTTGGTCGCTGTCTGCAAATTCAACAGGTTGGATGAAAATATTTGAATTAAATGTTATGCAAGCTAAATCATCTTTATCATCATATGCGATTACCTTGGCTTCTAATTCTAAATCATGAGAGCCAAGATACACATAAACCTTGCTTTCACCTTTTAATTTTCCATCTTCATCAGTTACTACATGGCGATTAGTAATAGCATAATAAGTATATCCCGTTAAAGTTTCACCATTATAGTTTTCAACTCTCTTGTAAATTACACCACTACCAATACCATAATTATCTTCGGATGTTACATTACCACTAACGGTACTTACTTGTTTTAAAATGACACCAATCACTGCATTTTCAACACGTTTTACAGTTTCTTCTACAGCATTTTCCAAATCAGTAATTTTAATATCTTCATAATTAACAACTTTATTGGTAATTTCGTTTGTAATGTTATTTGTGACATTATTAGTTGTTGAACCATTAGCACGGCATCCAACTAAACAAAATACCATGACAATACATAATATAATTGATAAACTTTTCTTCTTCATTTCCTTTTTCCTTCCTAATTATTGTAAATTTTACTTTGCAATTGGTGCTTCAAACCAAAAAGTACTACCTTTATTTTCAACTGAAGTTACTCCATACTTAAATTCATGATAATCCAAAATACCTTTAATGATTGATAGTCCTAAACCACTACCTTGGGTAGGGCGTTGATGTCCTTTATCAACTCGGTAATATCTTTGCCATACATATTCTAGTTCTTCTTTTTTAATACCAATGCCATAATCTTTAACTTCGATTCTAACCATTTTGTCTTTAATGATTTGATTGACTTCAATTGTTCTTGATTCACCACTATAATTAACCGCATTACTAATAAAATTATAAATTACTTGTTCAATCTTACCACTATCAGCAACAACATAAATATGTTCATTAAAGTTAAAAGTTAACTTAAATGATTCTACTTCTAAAAACTTTTGTTGTCTAGTTACGATAGTTTCAATTAAAGCAGTTAAATCAAATTTTGTTTTATTTAATGGCTCAGTTCTAGCGGAAATTCTCGATAAAACAAGAAGGTCAGAAACAAGATTTTTAAGGCGGTTTGCTTCATCAATAATAATTTGGACATTAGCATTTTGATCTTCATTTGGAAAATCTCTAATCATTTCCGCATACCCTGTGATAAGAGTTAAAGGCGTTCTTAAATCATGCGATATATTAGCTAGTAATTCGCGATTAAGAGTCTCGGTTTTCTTTAATTCATCAACCGCGTAATTTAAAGTATCATTTAATTCTGATATTTCTTTATACCCTTCCGCATTAAATACAAGATTTTCATAATCACCTTCGCCTAAATAAGATGCGGCAGTGGTAAGTTCAATAATTGGTTTTGATATTGCTTTAGACATTAATAAGGCAATACAAATTGAGAGTGCTATGACAATTAAAGTAATATAAAGCAATTGTGTCTTTAATGTGTCAATCGCTGGCTGTACCGGAGTAACCCTCGCATACATCACAATCATATAATCACTATAATTATCGGCAAGCTTAACCCTTTCACAATAAATGATCGCATTATTTTCGATAACATCAACTTTATCGGTTATCACCTGTTGAAATTCAGGTCGTGTATCATCTTTTATGACTACAAACTTAGGTTGACCAGTTTTCTCAATTCCTTGATACACTTTATTTAACTGATCAACATTCAAAATTTTAGTATTAAAATCACCATCTCCATATATTAAAGGATATTCAACAATTCCTAAAAGTGGATTCATTACTACTTGTTTTACTAAGTAAACACTAGCTTCCGCATCTTTTAAAAGATTTGTTATCTTCTTTACTTCTTCTGAATTGTTATTAGCATATGCGGTTACATTACTACCATCAATGGTTGTATAAATTTCTTGCATGAGTGATTTTGTCTGTTTAATTTTAGTAGAACGATATACTTTATCTAGCAACAAGATTTGAAAGACACAAAAAATTAAAATAACAATCGCCGAGAAAAATAAAATATATAGGAATAATTTCCACTTTAAGCTCATTTTATTTAGTTTCAAAACGATATCCTACCCTTCTTATAGTAATAATATTGTCAGAATACTTACCAATCTTTTTTCTAAGTGACTTCATATGCGTATCTAGTGTCCTGTCATCACCGTAATAACCATAGCCCCAAACTTTTTCGAGTAATTGTTCTCTGGTTACGGCCACGTTAGCATTGTTTACAAGATATAACAGTAATTCATACTCTTTATGGGTTAAGTCTATTTTAACATCATCCACATAAACAATGTGAGCACTAAGATCAATTTTTAGAGTTGCAAATGTTAAGGTCTTTGGTTCTTCTTTTGAAGCCTCTTTTGAATGGTATCTTGTTAAAACCGCATTAATTCTCATCATTAACTCTTTTGGTGAAAAAGGCTTAGTTACATAATCATCAATGCCTAGATCAAATCCATACAATTTATCATACTCTTCACCCCGAGCCGAAAGCATAATAATTGGAATTTTGTTATTTTTTCTAATTTCTTTAACCGCCGAATAACCATCAAGTTCTGGCATCATCACATCCATAATAATAATGTCTGGCTTTTTTTCGTTAACTTTCGATATTGCCTCTAAGCCGTTACAAGCTTCACTCACTTCATAACCTTCAAATTGTGCATATTTTTTCACTAATTCACGGATTTGCATTTCATCGTCAACTATTAATATTTGATACATAATTCACCCCCTAGTGTGATATTACTATACTATTATACCACATTTTTTTTAAAATTAGGTGAAATTATACTGAATTTATGCTTAAATAGAAGTAAAAAGTGGAGATTCCTCCACTATTTGTTACTTTTTGTTAAACATTTGTGTGTTATTAAAGCCAAACAGCCACCAAAACAAGGACCTATAATGAAAATCCAAAGTTCTTTTAATGCTTGAGTTTTACCGCTAAAAGCCTCTATTATTGCCGGGCCAATTGATCTTGCAGGATTTACCGAGGTTCCTGTTAATGCTAAACCGAGTAAATGAACTAAACCAAGTGAAAGGCCAATGATTATTCCTGTAATTCTTTTATTTTCTGGTTTTGATAAAACTCCTAGTACTGCTAACATAAAAACAAATGTTAAAATAATTTCCACAAGTACACCAAGTAAATATGGACAAAGCATACTTCCATCATTACCTTTATATTTTATTAAATAGTTTTGGATGATATTGCTGCCTAAATTACTTGCATCTTTAAAGAAAAGGGCTAAAACTAAACTTCCAATTATAGCACCTAGAATTTGTGAAATAATATAAAATATTAATTCTTTACCTCTTATTTTTTTATCTAAAAATAACACTAACGATACTACTGGATTAACGTGACATCCAGAAATATTACCAATAGAGTATGCCATTGCAATAACAGCTAAACTAAAAGCTAAAGCGGTTGCGATAACATTACCTTTGGTCCATACAGCAACACCACAAGCAAAAACAACTAATACGGCGGTTCCAATTCCTTCCGCTAAACATTTTTTTAATAATCTCATTTTATCATCCTTTTTACTCTTTTATACTCTTATTATGAAACTATTTTTCATGTTTATACGTTTTATAAATGTAATTCAATAGAAATTTAATTGTTTTTTTAGTATAATTATTACGCATATCATTTGCCCCTTTAGTTCAATGGTAGAATATATCAATGGTAATGATAAGATGCTAGTTCAATTCTGGCATGGGGCACCATTTTGAAAAATAGGAGGGATATAATGAAACCCTTAGCATATACAATGCGGCCTGAAAATTATGAACACATTGTCGGTCAAGATCATTTAGTTGGCCCAACAGGTATCCTTACTAAAATGATAAAGACGAAAAGTCTTTTTTCTTTTATTCTTTACGGTAATCCAGGATGTGGTAAAACAACTATAGCTGAGGCAACTTGCAAAATGAGTGGACTCAAATGGTTCCGTTTCAATGCATCGACAGATAATAAAGATACTTTAAGACAAATAATTACCGAGTCACGTTTTTATACTGATTCTATAATTATTGTTGATGAAATTCATCGTATGAAAAAAGATATTCAAGATTATCTACTACCATATGTTGAAAATGGAACAATTATCATGATTGGCCTAACAACTGTTAATCCCTATCATGCGGTTAACCCTGCTATTAGATCACGTTGCCATATTTACAAATTAAATGATCTAACCAATTCTGATTTACGAAAAGTACTTGACCGTGCATACTCATTAATCGGTGAAGGCTATGAAATTGATAGTGATGTCTATGATTATTTAATTAGTATGGCAAATCTTGAAATTAGAACCCTTATTAACAGTTTTGAAACCCTAATCAAAACATCATCTACTAAACATATAACTTTAAATGATGCCATTAAAACCATCCAAAAAGCTAATGTTAGCATGGACGCAAATGGTGATAGTTACTATGACACTTTGAGTGGACTTCATAAATCAATTAGAGGTAGCGATGTTGATGCGGCACTACACTATTTATCAAAACTGATTGTTGCGGATGACCTTCAAAGTCTATGTAGGCGACTTCTTTGTATTGCCTACGAAGATATTGGTCTTGCAAATCCGACGATTGGACCGCGTGTTGTGGCAGCTTGTCAAGCTGCACGTGAATTAGGCAATCCTGAAGCAAAGCTTCCACTTTCGGTTATTGTTATTGAAATGGCATTATCGCCAAAATCTAACAGTGCAATGCTCGCGGTAGAAAAAGCTTTACAAGATGTTAATGACGGCAAAAGTGGTAGTATTCCTCTTCATCTTAAAAATACTTACTCCTTTAATCCCGCACAAACACCTTATAAGTATCCTCATGATTACCCTAATGCTTGGGTATATCAACAATACTTGCCAGATGTTTTAAAAGATGCAAAATATTACGTCCCAAAGCCTAGTTCAAAAATTGAAGTTGGACTAATGGAAAGATATAACAAAATTGAAGAAATGAAAAAGAATAGTAAAAAGTGAAAGTAAGCTACTTTCACCTTTTTAGTTTATCTAGTTCTTCTTTTGTAAGCATTAACAAGCTTATTCTTATTAACAAATCGCGATATTTTAAAAATCCTTCTATTTTATTATTAATACTACTAATCATACGTCGATTGACATAATTGAAAGCATTGTTAAAGTTATTATCCAAAAATACCCGGTAAGCAAAACTCTTCATTAAACTATCTAAGTTTATTTCTCCACTTGTACAGCCACCAATAAATTTATATCCAATGTTACCACCAGTAATCAACAAATATTCTAGTATTTGATTATATTCAAAACTATCAATTATTTTTTCAATACCATTTATATAAACTAATGTCTTCTTTAGTTTTTCAGGACTAGTTTTATTGTATTCATCAATGTTGTTAGTATTGTTATTATTTAATACTTCTAGTTTTTCATCCATTTTAGTCTTAATAGTCCGTAAAAAATCAAGAGTAGTACCAAACTCAATTCCTAAATTTTCAAACTGATATAGATTATTATTTAAATCAAGTAAATAAATTTCATATTCATTGATTGTTTTTTGGAACTTTGGGTAAAAAATAAGTGATGTCAAATAATTACGATAAACACTATCATTTTGAGAAATAATTAGTAAGTTTTCATCACATATTACATAGTCATTTCGATCATCCTTGCCAATCACTATTTCCAAATTTTCAGTTGAGGAATGAATTAACGCTTCTTTCATCCTTAATGAATTACCTATTAAATTATTTACTTCAATTACTATCATATCATTTTTTTTATCATACCTTATTAAAAATGGCTCATTTAAAATTTTACAAAGTGATATTCTTAAAACTTCATAATTAACTTGTTGGTAAGTTTTTATAAAAATAACACTAATATGATTACAAATAATATAACTAATATCTTGATAGAAAATACTTAAATGACTTAACTCTTTTTTTATATTCATTATGTATTCTAGCATTAATTTATTTTCTTTACTTGTATCAACAACCTCATTATTAAGTTTTCTTAATGGTAGTGGTTTGGTTACTTTATCTTTAACAATATAATCATCATTAAATTGTTTTAATTTACTACCAACTTTTTTAGAATATTTAAAAGCCCCTCCAAAACACTTTTTCAAGCCAATTTTTACCATTTTAAAGAATTCAAACACTGTTTTTTTACAAACAAAAACAATGCCAACAAAAATTACGACAATACAAAATATGATAGTACCAACTTTGGAAAACAATAAAAAAAGAAGATAAAAAAGGATGCAGCCAACTAGACCTCCACCAATCATCATATCATTACGACCATTTTTGAAATAGTCAAAATATAAAAGGATAGTATTTTTAAAACTATTTCCTTCATATTTACTGACAAAATTATGCATTGCAAAATGGCTTAAGGTAATTATCGCCAGTGCAATCATCACAGTTCCTAGGTATCTAATATTTTTTATAGTAAAGCGATGATGCACAAAAAGGAAATAAACACCTAGTGCTCCTAACAGTAGTAAAAAAATAAAATACCAATCACCAAAGAATAAGCGAAAAGTTAACATTCCATATTTTCCTACAATTCCAAGTCTTGCGATTGAGATCAAAGAAAATAATAGACATACTATTCCTGCTACTTCATAAACAAATATAAATTCCTTGGTCTTTTGTTCATATTCTGATAACTTTTCTTTTGCCATAATATCACCTACATAATATTAAACACTATTTTAAGTGAAAAATTTGTAAAAAGAAGACAAAAAGAAAAAAAATCCATCATTGATGGATTTCAATTTACTACTTCTTATTCTTTTCCTTATGAATAGTAGCTTTTTTACAACGTGGACAATATTTCTTTTGTTCTAAACGATCTGGAGTGTTTCGTTTATTTTTTTGAGTAAGGTAATTTTCTTCGCCACATTCTGTACATTTTAATAAAACATTAATACGCATAATGTTACCTCCTAAATTCCATAATATTATACTACATTATGAAAAAAATAGCAAGCAATTAAAAACTTTTTTTACTAACATTCTACATTACTAGAAAAAAGGTCAAGAATAGTTACACAATATACTATAAATTAGACTAATACGTCACCGCTTTTAATGCCTATTGAAAGGAATAAATAAACAATTCCTACAAATGCCCATACAATTGACATTGTTAAAGCCATTTTACCACAAGCTTTACTACGGTTTGACCATTTATTTTGCCATATTATATATAATACAAAACCTACTGGAGGAAGTAAAAAACTGATTAGTTGCCAGATAAAAAGAGGAACTGTATCATCAATAATTGTAGTATTACTTGAAACAGTTACTTCAGTTTCTTGCTTTTTAACGTGAAATTCAAATCCACATTGTTCACATTTTACGGCATCAATTTTTTGTTCTTTCATACATTTAGGACATACTTTAGTTTTTTCCATATCATTAATCCTCTCTTATTTCACATACCTATGATTATTTTACCATAAATATGTTTTATTGTCAAATACTACTATTTGTTTTCATCATTTTTTTCTTGTTTTTTTAACAAATCTCTAATTTCTGTTAATAAAGCAACATCAGCGGGAATTGGCGCTGGAGCTGGTTCTTCGGCAACTTCAGGTTCTGGTTCTTCCTCTTTTTTACGAAATCTTTCAGCTGTTTCTCTTGCATGTCTTACGATTGAAGAGCAAAGTTTAATAATTAAGAATAAAATTATCGCAATTAGTAAGAAATCAATAACAGCTTGAATTAGAGCGCCCCATGATATTACAATATCATTAACTGGCACATCAAGAGGTTGACCAACATGATCAGCAAGTCCTGCTGTAACATCTGCTGCGGTTGCTTTATCATGACTCTTTAAAACGGTAATTAATGAATTACTTAAATCAGTATCACCAATAATCCAAGCAATAAGTGGTGAAATAATATTAACGTTAATTGCGGTTACAATTTTACCAAAAGCTCCACCTATAATAACACCAATCGCAAGAGCTAAGGCATTACCTTTATTTATAAATGCAATAAATTCTTTTAATATTCCTTGCCTTTTTTCTTTTCTTTCTTTTCTAGTTTTTTTTGCCATTTTAATTTCCTCCTTTAGCAATTCTAAATATTTCCATTATATCTGCTTTATTTAATTGTCTAATACCTGGTATTTTAATTGTATCATCTTTAGTTAATCGATTAGCCATATTATCTAATTCTCTCATATCGACATTTAAATCATATAAAGTAGTTGGCATATTAAGTCTTTTGAAATATGATTCTAAAAATAAAATTCCCTTTAACGCGGCTGAGGCTGGTTCTATTGATTTATCAATTTCAAATGCACCATATGCTAGATTGCTGAATAGTGGGATAAAACCTTTATAAACATATTTTGCCCAAGCTAAAAACAAAACTGATAAACCCGCTCCATGTGCAACATAATCAAAAGTTCCACTAATTTCATGTTCAAGTTTATGAACAGTAAAATATATTTTACTACCAAGTCCAGTTAAACCATTATGTGAAAAACTACTTGCAATCATCAATGTTGCTCTTGCTTCATAGTTTTCAGGTTCTTCTATCGCAATCTTGCCTGCGCTAATAACCGCTTTCAACAGTCCTTCCGCAATTCTAGAGGCGAATTCATTATTACCAACATTTGTTAAATATCTTTCCATTGTATGCATCATAATATCAACGATTCCACAGCCAGTTTGAAAACGTGAAACTGTAAATGTAAGTTCCGGATTCATAATGCTAAATAATGGTCTAACAATATCATTATTAAAGCCACTTTTAACTTTTGTTTCATCATTAGTAAGAACACAAGAGTTGCTTAATTCACTACCAGCAGCACTTATAGTTAGAATGACACCAATTGGTAATGCTTTAGTTGGCTTAATTTCGTGGGCATTAAGTAGCCAAGGATCAGAGTTTAAATAATAACCACAAGCAATTGCCTTACTTGAGTCAATTACTGATCCACCACCAACTGCAAGAATCATTTCTACTTGGTTTTCCCTCGCAAGTTTTATTCCTTCTCTCACTAATGATACTTTTGGATTAGCCTCAACTCCACCAAGTTCAAATACTTTAATTCCCTCTTGTTTAAGGACATCAATAATACGGCCGTAAAGCCCATTTTTTTTAATTGAACCTTTTCCA
The DNA here is from genome assembly GCA_900538885.1 of uncultured Mollicutes bacterium. Classification (GTDB taxonomy): domain Bacteria; phylum Bacillota_I; class Bacilli_A; order ML615J-28; family CAG-313; genus UMGS75. The sequence continues at coordinate 30,112 of UQAI01000003.1, read as the reverse complement.
TAATGAAGTAAAATTTTACTATAACCATATTCTTTTATGATTTTCCCTACTTCTAATTCACGGAAAGATCCAAAATATATTTTAGTGGGGGAATAAAAATCAAAATTCAACATTTACTATTCTCCTTTATTATTTATTCTATTTCTTTGATATCAATAATTTTAATGTCAAAAGTTGGAAAATCACTAAATCCGCCACCGATGTTCATAGTTGGAACACTAGCAATTTTTAAAATCACTTCATTACTTTCTTCATCAATGGTGCGACCAAATGCGGCATACTCACCATCTAACCAAGTAGCGGTTCCTGCACAAATAAAAAACTGTGAAGTAGCACTATTAGGATCTGAAGTTCTTGCCATCGAAATAACTCCCAATTCGTGCTTTAACTCATTTTTAAAGCCATTACTTGCAAATTCACCATTAATAGTAGGTACATCACCAAGTTCAAGTAAGGTGTTATTTTCAATCTTGTATCCGCCAGTTTGAATCATAAACCCTTTAATTATTCTATGAAAAGCGGTATTTTCATAATATCCAGCTCTAACTAATTTGATGAAATTTTCCACTGTTTTAGGGGCGATTTCTGGATATAATTCAATTTTAATTGTGTCTTCTGTGTTTAAAGTGATTTGTATTTTCATTTTATTACCTCTATATCGAAAATATTATACCACATTTTGTTCATTTTAATTGAATTTTTACTTAAAAAAAAGAATTGTGACTAATATTTACACAATTCTTACATAATTTCCCTGGTTACTTCTTTAGCTTTACTTGTAAAATCTAAATGTTTTTGATAATAAAGATCTAGAATATTTAATATTTTTGAGATATCATCTTTTACCACTGATTCAAATGCCTTGTCAACTTTATTAAGTTTAACAAAATATAAAAGTTGAAGTACCTTTGTTTCGTTACTAGTCAAATCAAAACTATCAGTTGCACAATTTAAGCAGTAAACACCACCATTGTAAATGCTAAAAACAGCGTCTTGTACTTTTTTACCACATTTTAAGCACAACCTTAATTCTGGGGAAATTCCAATTAGATAAGTTAATTTGGTTTCAAATAGAGCAAGTACAACTTTTTCTTCAATATTTCCTTTTAATAATTCCAAAATGTCAAGTACAAATTGATAAAATATATCAATGCTTGTAACCTGTTGAGTAAAAACAATTATCTTTTCCAAAATGGGATAAAAGCATAACATTTTATTAATATTTTGCTTAATAGGTAAATAACTATCTAAGATGGTTCCTTCAGTTAAAGTGTCTAGCCCATCACTGGAGGTTGCTAAAAAACTTATTCTCGTTAAAGGCTCGGCAAGTAGTCTTGTTCCACCAGTAATTTTTTTCGCACCTCTAATAATGTAATTCTTTTTTCCGGTTTTTGTTAGTATTTCCGCAAGAACAGCTTGTTCTTTATACTCTACTACCTTCAGTACGATACCTTCGGTTTGGATGATTTGCTTCATTTTCTAGTTCTTCTTTCTTTCTAATATAAAATTTGTAGTTCAAATAATCATCAATTTTACCACTCTTTAAAAACTTATTCCACAATGTCTCTTCAAATTTACTCATTATATTCCTCCTAAAATTAGGATGAATCTTTTTTTATTTTTTATACATCTTTTGTATATCCAAAATTTGAGAGTTGTGATTTATGATTTCTCCAGTTTTCTTCAACTTTCACAAACAATTCCAAATAGACTTTATTACCTAATAATTTAGCAATATCTTGTCTTGCAAGAATGCCAATTTCCTTTATTTTTTGACCTTTTGAGCCGATGATGATCTTTTTTTGTGATTGTCTTTCCACAACAATAACTGCATGTATTTCCACAAGGCCAGGTTTGTTAGGATTTTCCTTAAAGTTTTCTATTTCAACCGCAACACTATGTGGTACTTCATCATCAGTTTTTAGCAGTATTTTTTCTCTAATAATTTCAGCAACAACAAATCTTTCAGGTTGATCTAATAATTGATCTTCAGGATAATACATTGGGCCATTTTTTAAATTGCTTTTTATTAATTTTATTAATTCATCTACTTGATAATTGTTCGTAGCACTTATCGCAATTCCTTGAACAAATGGAAAAATGTTTCGATAGGCTTCCATATTAGCCACTAATTCAGTTTGGTCTTTAATTAAATCAACTTTATTGCCAACTAAAATTGTAGGAATTTTGGCTTTTAATAATTCATTAATCATTCTTTGATCATCTTCAGTTATTTTTTTAGTTACATCACACATTAATAGTACAACATCAACCCCAGCAAGTGCACTACTTACATATTCATTCATTATTTTCCCTAATTCAGTTTTGGGTTTGTGAAATCCTGGTGTATCAATAAAGACAATTTGTGATTCATCATCTGTATAAATACCTTGAATTTTATTTCTTGTAGTTTGGGCTTTAGGTGAAACTATGACAATTTTTTGTTTTAAAAATTGGTTAAGTAACGTACTTTTACCTACATTAGGACGACCAATTATCGCCACAAAACCTGATTTAAAGTCTTTATTCATTTAAATCACTCTCAGCAAAAGCATAAGGTAGTAATTCTTCTACCGTAAAGCTCTTGGTTTTCTTATCTAAATTTATTAATGTTACTAGTGCATCTTTATTCATTAATTCACTGATTACTTGGCGACATGCTCCACAAGGGAATATTAAGTTATCACTTTTTCCCATAATTACTAATTCTTCAATATCATCTTTACGATATCCTTTCGCATAAGTTGCGAAAAGAGCTGTTCTTTCGGCACAATTACTTAACCCAAATGAGGCATTTTCAACATTTGATCCTATTACATAATTACCATCTTTTAAAATTACTAGTGCTCCCACTTGGAAATGTGAGTATTTAGCATATGCATTGTCATATCCTATGTGTACTAGTCTATATTTTTCTTCAAAATCCATTTTTTATCTCCTTATATCTAGTTTATTTAATATTTCATCTTGTAGTTCGAACATAACTTTTTCATCTTCTTTAGTTTGGTGATCATACCCTAAACTATGTAATACTCCGTGTGTAACTAGGAACGCAAATTCTCTAAGTTTACTATGCCCATAGTCAAGAGCCTGGGATGCGACCTTCTCGTAACTTATGAAAATATCACCTAATTCTTCAGGAATTTTGCCTGGTTTTTCATCATCAATGGCCGCAAAAGTTATGACATCAGTTGGTCTATCTATACCACGATATTCCAAATTAATTTTATGAATTTCTTCATTATCAACGATAATATAGCTTATAATATGATTTCCCCTCATATCTAAACGCAGTGACACTTCATGAAGAATTTTTCTTATTAATTCTTTAGGCGAGGTAACTCCAAGTTCTTTTATTTTGCCTTCTAAATTAAATTTAATCATGGTTACCACCTTCATATCTAGAAATTATTTTAGATACTAGGGGATGACGCATTACATCAAAACGATTAAATGAAATAATTGAAACTCCCTCTAAATGTTGAAGTAGTTCAGTCGCTTCAACTAAACCCGATTTTTCTCGATTTGGCAAGTCAATTTGGGTAACATCACCAGTAATAATCATTTTCGAATTAAAGCCTAAGCGTGTAACAAACATTTTCATTTGATTTGTTGTTGTGTTTTGGGCTTCATCCAAAATTATTACAGCACTGTCTAAAGTTCTACCACGCATGTAGGCTAAAGGAGCAATCTCAATGGTTCCTTTTTCAATGTATCTTTCAGTTTGTTCTTTACCAATAAAATCATATAAAGCATCATAAATCGGAATCAAATAAGGATCTACCTTTTCTTTTAAGTCACCAGGTAGAAAACCAAGTTTTTCGCCTGCTTCAACCACAGGTCTTGTGATAATAATTCTTTTAATTTGATTTTTCTTAAGCAAGCTTACCGCAAACGCAACAGCTAAGTAGGTTTTTCCACTACCAGCAGACCCTTTCGCAAAAATAATGCTATTCTTTTGCATTGCCTCTAAATAAATCATTTGATTTATTGTTTTAGGATATACCTTTTGTCCTTCACGGGTATGAACAATGATTTTTTTGTTAAGATAAAAATTCTTAATACCAGCATGCGTTATTTCATAGTCTTTACTATCTTTAAAACATTGAATAATGTATATTAAGTCCCTTTCTTGCCAAGCAATATTTTCCTCTATCAATTCATTGAGCATTGTAATTATTTCCTTAAGTAATGGTTCTACTTTTCGATTCGTATCATTTTCCTCCATTAATAACTTATTATTAATGTGATCTATTTTGACACTAAGTTCCATTTCTAAAAGATTAATATTCTTGTTTAGTGGGCCTATTAAGATTTGTTCAGCATGCAAATCATTAAATGTCCATAATTCAAACATAGCCATTATATCACTCCTATACTCTCATATTATACCATATTTTTTTATTTTTGAAAGAAAAAAAGAAAGATAAAACAAAAATATGTATTATCTATTCTTTAGATATTCGCTCTAATACTTTAATATGTTCAAAATTATTTAATAATTGATTACGATCAAATGAAAAGCGCAATAGCTTGGTATGACTTGGAATATTTAAATTTCTACTTTTTTCATAATACAAATAAACTACTTCACTATCATCATACACATTTTTTAGTGGCGTTGTCGCATTAATTAAATATATTTTATCATTATCAGAAATAACTAAATCTACTAGTTCTTTCGTGTCTTCTTTTTGAATTACTCCCCGTAAAAATATTTCAGCATCACTATTTTCATCTTTGAGCATATAATAACAGCATACTACCATCCATAGATTCTTTTTTTCAAAAATTTCTTTGGTTTTAATGGTATGAAAATGAACTATTATATATTCACGTTTGTAAAGTATTCTTTTAAGTAAATTGTTTTTTAAATAATCTTTTAATATTTCAAATAAGATTTTTACTTGTGATAATTCTAAGTTCAATAAATTGATAATCATTGTAGTATCTTTAAAGTATGTTACTTCTTTGTTACCAATTATTTTATTAATAAACTCATACCACTTGAAGGGATAAGTAGTCCCTAACTCATAAGTTTTTTTAATAAATTGTTCTTCAATAATCGAATAATCATAATAATTAATATTAAAAGATTGACTTATTAAATAGTTCATTATCATCACCTGTGTAAGTATATGATAATTACTATTAAATAATGTCAATCTCATTTTAATTTTTATTTTTAAGGCCGTTAATCTCAATTGGAACAAAAACAACTAAAGGTTTATGTTTTGTCATTCTAAAGATTAGTCTTGTAATTTCATCATTAATTGTTTTTTCAGTTTGTTCTAACGAGTAATTTTTACGCCATAAGGAGTTTTCAAAAATACTTTTTGAAAGTTCACAAACTTTTTTGGTTAATTCCTCATCTTCCATTTTTCCAACAATTCCCTTAGATATTACATTTGGCTTTTTAACAACCTTTCTTTGTCTAACATCATAATACATAGTTATTATTAAAGCACCATCAGTTGATAAAGTTTCACGGTCTTTTATAACTTCTTCATTAACGTCACCAATTAATGATCCATCAACAAAGATATCACCAACTTTTATTTTGCTGCGATCAACAGGTTTGCCATCTTTAAAGTTTAAGATTTCACCATTATCAGTTAAAAGAACTCTACTACGGTCATAGCCAAAATCTTGAGCCACTAATAGTTGTTCATACATATGACGATATTCACCTTTAATGGGAATTATATATTTCGGTTTCAAAACGCTATATATTAATTTTAAGTCATCACTAGTTGCATGTGATGGCCTTAAAATTGTACGATCATACACAGTTAGATTCATATCATATTGATATAAAGTGTTAATCGCATTAGTTGCTAATTTTTCAGTTCCTGAAACCGGTGGACACATAATAATTATTTGGTCACTAGTAGTAAGATGAATGTATTTGTCTTCACCTAAAACCATTTTTGTAAGCATTGAATAAGCTTCTTCTCTTTTTCCGTGAACAATTACAACTAAATTATCACTATCGTTATGGTTAATTTCAGAATTAGGTTTTAAAGTTACTAAATTTTGTTCAGGTATCTTTAAATAATTATTAAGCATGGCGGTTTCAACAAATTTAACCCCTTTATAGCCTACAAAAGCAATTTTGCGATTTTCTTCTATGGCTAAATTAATAATTTTTTGAATACGTTTTAAATCTGTTGAATAAACGGTTACAATAATTCTACCTTTATCATGAGTTAAAATATTATTAAAATTATGTTCTAACATCATATCATTATTTACTCTACCAAGTGAGGTTGTGCCAACACTTTCACTCATAAGAGCTAATACTTTGCCTTTACCAAGATCTGAAATTTTACTGAAACTTGTTGTATAATGCTCATCACTGGTTGGAGCGAAATTAAAATCTGTAGCATAAACTATCGTTCCATCAGGAGTGTGAATCGCCACCCCAATTGATTCAGGAAGGCTATGGGTAGTATTGAAAAATTCTACTTTTGTTCCCTTAAAATTTAAAACTTTATTTTCATTAATTCGGTATAATCGAAATTGCTTAATATCCATTTTGTTATCAGTTAATAAAGTTTCAATTAAACTAATTGTAAAGTGGGTTCCATACACATTAATCGGTAAATTTCTTAATAAATAAGGAATCGCCCCAATATTATCTTCGTGACCGTGAGATACAAAAATGCCAGCAATTTTATTTTTTCTTTCTATTAAATAACTGATATCTGGCACCACCGCATCAACCCCATACATGTCTATATCAGGATATCTTAATCCGGCATCTAAAATAAATATGCATTCATCATTTTCCACAACATATAGGTTTTTACCATCTTCACCAAGCCCACCTAAAGCCATTATCTTTAAATTTGCCATTTTTAGTTCCTCCTTTCTTTTATATTTCTATAATCATTAATATAATAGACTAATATTTTTATATATTATACCATTTTTTCAACTTTTTTTCAAATAAAGCGATTAATATAAAACTAAACACCAAAATTTTAGTGTTTAGTTTTTTCTTTATGTTTGTATGGAACTCTAAATAATTGTTTAAATAAATCTTTAATATTAAGGGGAATAAGGGGATAAAGATAAGGCCGTTTGAAACTTTTAAGGCAGGCAAGATAGATAATAAGTAAAATAGTTCCACAGATAAAGCCAGGCATCTTAAAAAAATATACACTTAATAGTAAAAATATATTAGCCATTTTATTGGCGAGCGATAATTCATAACTTGGAGTTATGTAAGATCCAATTGCTGAAATCGCTGCTAAAATTACAATTTGTTCAGTAAATAATCCAACCTTTATTGCAACATCTCCAATTATTAGTCCTGAAACTAACCCCATTGAAGTAGACAAAGCACTTGGTGTATGAATTGAAGCCATTCTAATTAATTCAATTCCAATTAGTACTGTAATTAATTGTAAAAAAAGAATATTGTGATTATGACTACTTGGAATGAACGGTTTTAATATATTAGGTAGATTATAATCTGTTAAAGCATACCACAATGGAATACTGAAAAAGGCGATAACTATTCCTATTATTCTAATTAACCTAAGATATGAACCTGCTACTACAGTTTGTCTAAACTCTTCCGCATGTTGTAGATGATCAAAAATGCTAACTGGACCTAAGATAGCACTAGGTGAAGTATCAACAATTAAACCAAACATTCCTTGATATAAATGAATCGCAAGAGTATCTGGTCTTTCGGTATACTTTACTAATGGGTAAGGACTATAACGATGATTAACTAATAGTTCTTCGAGAGCTTTATCACTCATGGTTAATTCTTTAACTTTAATATTATTAAGTTTTTCCATAATTGTCCTAAGAATATTAGGTTTAATCACATCTTTTAAATAAACTAAAGCCACTTTTGTTTTACTAACCGTCCCTAATTCATAAACTTTCATTCCTAGTTTACCTGTTTTAATTCTTCTTCTAATTAATCCAATATTGGTTGCGAAATTCTCGGTAAAGCCATCTCTACTTCCCCTTACTACTTTCTCACCATCAGGTTCACTAATTGAACGTGTGGGGTACTGTTTAGTTTCCGCTATAAACATTAATGGGGTAATGTCACATGTTAACACTAAATCACCATTAAATACTGCTTGACTTGCATCTGTTAAATTTGAAGTAAATTTCAAATTTTCAGCAATCAGATTATTAGTTATTACATTTTTTATATTATTCTCATCAATTTTATCTTTTAATTTAATAAAACTCGTAATTAATCTTGAAATAGTAAGACTATTTGATAAAAACGAATCATAATAAAACGTAAAAACTAAATTATTATGATTAGTTATTGTTCTTTTAACAATATCAAATGTTATATTTAACCCTAAAATTTCATCAAGGGACTGAAAATTTTGTTTATTATTCATTTTAACCACGTGGTTTAAAAATTAAGGCAATAATAAATGATGAGAAAATTGCGGCGGAAATACCACTAGATGTTATATCAAAAATACCTGTAAAAAGTCCCATTATTCCACTATCTTCTGCTGCTTTTATTGCGGCATGGGTAAGGGAATGTCCAAAAGATGAAATGGGAACTAGTGCTCCACCACCTGCAATCTCAATCAATTTATCATATAGACCAAAACATTCTAAAAATGAGCCAAGCATAACATATATAACTGTTAAATGAATTGGCAGTAATTTGCATAAATCCATAATTAACTGCGCAATCATACAAATTAATCCGCACACTAAAAATGCTAATAAAAACTTCATTTAATCACACCTTTCCAAACATATTGCATGACTAATACAAGGAATCGTATCCTTTTGAGCCACCATAACGGGATTCAATAGTGCCCCTGTCGCAAGTATTAATACCTTTTTATATGTTCCTTTTATTAATTCTTTAACGATATAACTAAGTAAATAGGCCGTTATACAACCACAACCACTCCCCCCTGCAAATACTTTTTGTTTTTTAATATCATACAAGTTTTTGCCGGCATCCATATGCTTATTTCCTAATATAATTCCATTTTCACTACAACACTTAATAAATAATTCACTACCATATACTGATAAATCACCTGTTACTATGGCATCATAACCAGCTACCGTTTCTTTAAAATTGCTTAAGTGATCAAAAAGCGTTTCAGCAGCACTTGGAGCCATTACTCGTCCCATATCTTGAGCATCTTTTTGATTTACATCAATAATCTTTCCAATTGTTCCTGATTTTACTCTAATATGCGTAGGTTTAATACCTAATAAACATGCACCAGCAGCAGTTGCGGTGAAAGTCATTGACGTAGGCTTTTGTCCGCCATATTCAGTAGGATAACGAAATTGCCTTTCACTTGTGGCATTATGACTTGAACTAGTGACCAAAACCTTAGCATTTTTAATACTATCGACATAAATACTACCTAAAATAATATTTTCAGTAATAGTTGAACATGCCGCAAACGTGCCAAGAAACGGAATAAAAGTATTACGCATTGCATATGTACTAACCGCAATTTGATTATTTAAATCTCCGCCAAACATCACATCAATATCATTAGGACTTATATTTTCTTTCTCACAAATTATTTCAAAAGCTTTTTTAACAAGTGCAATCTCAGCTTTTTCCCAAGTTTTTTCATTACAATAATTGTTGTTATAACTATAATCAAAATAACTACCTATTGGACCATCTTTTTCTTTTGGTCCCGTCACAACAGCAGTGTTTTCAATAAAAACACTATCAAAACTTAAACTATTTCTACCAATTTTCTTCATACTATCTAATTAAATAAATAATGGTGGCACTAACAAATGAACTAACAACCCCGGCCACAATAACAGCACCTGCTAGTTTAAACATATTACTCATTATGCCTAGAATTACACCTTCACTTTTTCCTTCTAAGGCAGCTGATGTCATAGAGTTTGAAAAACCAGTAATTGGAATGTATGTTCCTGCTCCAGCAATTTGTCCAATCTTATCAAATACGCCAATTCCTGTTAAGATTGAAGTTATGAAAACTATAGTCATAGACATAAGACTATTGGCCATTAACACTTCTATTTTAAACGCCTTCACATACAAAGTAATAAGTCCTTCCGCAATAATTCCAATAATTCCTCCAATTAAAAATGCAAAAATGGCATTTTTAATAACTGGCCGTTTAACTGGTTTTTGTTCAATAATTGATTGATATTTTTGTAATCTATTATTTTCCATATTATTATCTCCTTTTTAGATTATTTTTCCATTTTTAATAGAAAATATACCTATTTAGCCTACTAAAAAAGCCTCTAAAGCAAATTGTGAACAAATACATTCACTAATTACTTTAAAGACTTTATTTTTATTTATTAACGGTTTGAATTTCACCAGCTTTAGTTAAAGCTATCTTTGTAATAACTGGTCCAACTAACTCATAAAATAAAGTTGCGCAAAGCACGACCGCTGTAATGGTAGAAGCCATATTAGTTAAATAGTTATAACCACTTTCATTAACTGCTTTCAAACCTGCTGTGGCAAAACTTCTAAAAGTACTTGATGAACTTCTAGCCATACCAATTGCAACACCAGCTTGAGGTAGTAAAGTTAAACCTAAATATTTTTTGATTGTTCCTCCTTTATGAGTCATAGTACAACCAAGGCTTGCACCAAAATATTTACCAACTGATCTTGCAAGTAAATAAACAGCACAAATACCGATTACCGTCCAACTTCCCATAACACTGAAATCTAATTCGGCACCTGATAAAATAAAGAATAACATAAATAAAGCAGGAGTCCAACGTTCTACACCATCTAAGATATTTATGGCATCTTTTTCCATATTACAGAAAATAGCTCCTATCATCATACAAGTAAGTAATGATGATAATTCCATATTAAACTTTTCAGCAAATAATTCACAGAATCCTACTCCTAAAATTACTGCTGCAAGCATACAGATTAAACGATTAGCTCTAGATTTAAAGAATTTCATCGCAAGAGTTAAGATAAAGCCAAGAACTGCTCCAATCGCAATAGATAAGAAAATCTCACAAAGTGGCATTAAAAGAATATTTTTAATACTAATGGTTGCGCCAGCAACACCTGCATATTGTCTCGCAAGAACTTGAGCAACCGAAAAAGAAATTGAGAATAAAATTAATCCAATCGCATCATCAAACGCAACTACAGGTAACAAGATATCAGTAACTGGTCCTCTTGCTTTATATTGTTTAACAACCATTAACGTTGCAGCAGGGGCTGTAGCGGTAGCGATTGCTCCAAGTGTAAGAATTAATGGTAAATTGGCTTCTAAATTTCCAACTATTAAACATGTAATGATAAGAAATACGTCAACTGCTACTAAGGCCATACATGATTGCATAATTGTAATTGTGATAACACCCTTACCAATTTTTTTGATACTTGATAGTTTAAACTCACTACCAATTGAAAAAGCAATGAAACCTAAAGCTAAATCAACGATAATACCAAATGCTGAAACCATCTCTTTATTAATAACTCCATCAAGTTTGGAATTAAATAAACTAAATAAATAAGGTCCTAATAAAATACCAACTATTAAATAAGCAGTAACATTAGGTAAATGAACTAACTTTATAAGTCTATTTGAAATAAGTCCTGCTACTAAAGCAATACCTATTCCTAATAATATGTACGCTGATGTCATTATTCGTCAAGTCCTTCCAAATAACTTATAGGTAATGAATACATAAATCCTTTACCTTTAATTCCTCCTACTACTTCTTTTACAAGTCCACTTAATTTTTTAATTTCTTCATCTTTCTTTACAACAACAAAAATCATAGGACGTGCAACTTCTTTACCTTCTACTACTTTTGTAAGACCACCAAAGTAAGGTTCAGGTTCGATTGAATCCATTAACGCATGTCTGATACTTTTAGTTGAAAGTACTGTTCCATGGTAATTGTTGTCTGAAAATTTCTTTAATATTGAAGACACATAAACATCTTCTGTTAATACAACAATAAATAATTGCATATAATACCTCCATAAATTCCAAACTATTATACCACTTTTGAAAAGCAAATGTATAAAAAAAGCATTAGGAAACCCTAATACTTCTTTGTCTTTTTAATGATTCTAAGTGTATTTAAGATTGCAAGTAAACATAGGCCTACATCTGATAATACACCAATTAACATACCATACGAACCTAGAAGTTGTAAAGTACTTAAAACAAGAACACCAACTTTGATTACTATGGCCACAATGATGTTTTCATAAATAATTTTCATTGTTTTCTTAGAAATAGCAATTGCATCAATTACTTTACCAATATCATCATTCATAATAACAACATCAGCTGCAGTTTTCGCAATATCACTACCTTTAGCACCCATAGCTATACCAACAGTTGCCATTTTTAAACTTGGTGTATCATTGATACCATCGCCAACATAAACAATCGATTTATTTTGTTTTAGTTTATCACTTAAAATATCAAGTTTTTCGTTAGGTAATAATTTTGCATATGCTTCATCAACACCTAATTTTTTCTTAACACTATTCACAATTGTTTCACTATCTCCACTTAAAATTGTAGTATTAATACTTTGAGAACGTAAATATTCAATTGTTTCTTTAGCTCTAGGTTTAAGTTCATCAATAACTACAATACTACCAACAAATTCGCCATCAACCGCAATATAAACAACGGATCCTGGGCATGTTTCAAGAACATAGTCAATCTTATTTTCCTTCATTAAACGTTCATTACCGATTAAAACTTTCTTACCTTCAAAATTAGCAGCTAAGCCAAAACCGGCAAGTTCTTGAAGATCAGTAACTCTATCTTGATTAATATCACCATGATAAGCAGTAACAACTGATTTTGCAATTGGATGATTTGAGAATGATTCAATTGTTGCGGTTATCTCTAATAATTTATCATATGTGTAGCCGCCAAAAACATTAATTTCATCAACAACAAAGTTTCCTTCTGATAATGTTCCAGTTTTATCAAATACAAATGATTTAGTTTTACTTAAATATTCTAAATAATTTCCACCTTTAACTAGAATGCCTTCACTTGAAGCTCTACCGATACCACTAAAGAAACCAAGAGGAACTGAAATTACAAGCGCACAAGGGCAAGATACCGTTAAGAAAACTAAAACAGTATTAATAGTTTCAGCATTAGAAATATTTAATGCAAATTTCATCACAAGACCTGTAACTACCGCTGCAACAAGAACAATTGGCGTATAGATTCTTGCAAATTTAGTAATAAATTTCTCTGTCTTTGATTTTTTATTACTTGCTTCATCTATTAATTTAACAACTTTACTGATTGTTGAATCACTTTCTACTGCCGTAACTCTAACTTTAATTACTTTAGTTAAATTAATGCAACCTGATAATACTTCATCACCAATATTAATTTCACTTGGCAATGATTCACCAGTTAAACACTTGGTGTCAAGGGTAGTATTACCATCAATTACAACGCCATCAAGAGGAACTTTTTCCCCAACCTTAACAACGATTATATCACCAACATGGACGTCTTTTAATTCAACTACTTCACCGCTTTCAAGAGTTGCCTTATCTACTTTTAATTCCATAAGACCTTGAATTGACTTTGTTGATTTATCGATTGCACGAGATTGAATCTTTTCACCAATACGATATAATAAGATAACCATAATAGCTTCGATTGGTTCTCTGTTAATAAATGCACCAACTGAGGCTATCAACATTAGAAAGTTTTCATCAAATATTTGACCGTGAATGATGTTTTTGAATGATTCATATAGTACTTTATATCCAATTAAGAAATAAATAACTCCAAATATAATATACATATAGAAATTTTCATCTTTTCCGATAATCCAGTACAATGAAGCCGCAATAAATAATGCAACTGACACAATAAATAAAATTAAACTTACTTTAGATTTTTTAGTTTTTTCAGTCTTATTCTTTAAAACTACTGCTTCACTTTCGATTTTCTTAACTTCCTTACAAACAGTTTCATAAACTTCAACGTTATTACGATGTGTAATAATGATTTTTTTATTAACAAAATTAACTTTTGCATCTATAATGTCATTGCATTTATTTAGAGCTCTTTCAACTTTTAGGGCACAATTTGGACAATCAATGTTTTCAAACATATACTCATCAATAGCCATATTAGGCCCTAATTCTTTATTGTCAGAATTTGCATTTTCATACTTTGTGCAATTATTGCATTTTTCATCATGTTCATGATTATGTTCATGCTCGCAACAATCACAATGAGCATGTTCATGTTTATGTTCGTGATGCTTTTGCTTTTTTGAAGCTACAACTTTACCATTCTGATGAAATGGACATTTGCTTAAGTTTACAACTGTAGATAAAATCATCTTAACTTCATCTTCTGTTAAATTTCTACGGCCTTCAATTGAAATTTTTTTACGGTCATAATTAATGTTTACTTCTTTAATATACTCGATTTTTTGTAAGTTTGTAGCTAGCAAGCTTGCACAATCAGGGCATTTAAGTTCCTTAACTTTAAATGTATACTGCATAATTTACTCCTATAAATGTTCTAAATGTTCTATTGTAATTTCTAGTATTTGCAAAACATGTTCATCTACAATTGAATAAAATATCATTTTACCATCTCTTCTTGTTTTAACAAGTCTAGCATGGCGTAAGATTCTCAATTGATATGAAACAGCCGTTTGACTCATGTCAACATCTTTTGCAATGTCTTGTACACATTTTTCCCCTTTTAATAATGATGTAATAATTTTTACTCGTGAAAAATCGGATAAATTCTTATAAAACTCTGATAATTCATAAATATCATTTTCATTTAACGTGTTTTTATTCATGTTATACCTCACATATGAATATATACGCATATATTATACATAATTATATGTAAAAGTCAACATATATGCAATATTATTTAGTGATGGTAATTTTCTCACGCATTTCTTTAAGCATTCTACTAACTTTGCTTTGACTTATTGCAAGTTCCTTCGCAATTTCAACTTGACTATATCGATTTTCTAAACGAAGTTTTAATAATTCCTTTTCCATAGTCGTAAAATTAAATGCATCTAAATTTAAGTAATTTCCAGCGATATCATTCATATCCTCTTTTAGTTCAACTTGATAATATTCTCTCGCAACTAAACTATCTGTTTGATCTATTGATTTTTCATTTGATGAAGTTAGATTCTTATAGTATTTGCTAGTTTTAATTAAACTACGTTTTTCAAGTTCATCCTTAATAGCTCCTATAATACAGTAGGTAGCATATGTGGAAAACTTTGCCCCTTTAGTAACATCAAAGTTTTTCGCCGCATTAAATAGTCCCATCATTCCTGCTTGAACTAAATCATCATAATCAAACGAACTTACCTTGAATCGCCTTGCAATTTTATAAACTAATCGCTGGTTAGATTCAACTAAAAACTCATATTGACTAGTATTCACCTTGTTCATGATATTTTTTTACCATTAATACCTTAGTGCCCTCATTAACTCGTGATGTTACATCTAATCTATCTGTGAATACTTCCATTATTGTAAAGCCAAGGCCTGCCCTTTCTTCATCTATTTTTGTACTAAATAATGGTTCTTTTGCTTTTTCAATGTCTTTTATTCCTATTCCGTAGTCAACTACTTCGATATAAATATTTTCTAAATCAAAGCGTAGATTTAATTCTACCTTTTTTGAACTATCATTCAAATACCCGTGAACAATCGCATTAGTTACGGCTTCTGATACAATCGTTTTAAGTTCATTAACTGTGCTAATTGGTAAGTTTAACTCTACCAAAAAAGCAGTTGTAATTGTTCTAGCAAGTAAAACATTTTCATTACGGGCTAGAAAACTAGTTTTTAATTCATTATACATTATGCTACCTCCAAATAATTTTCAGCTTCTTGTTCGTTTGAAGCAATCATACATATTTTTTTGAGTCCCGATAAAGCAACAATTCTGCTTATTATTTCATTCATTGAGCAAATTACTATTTTTCCGTTTCTTTTTCTTATTTGTGAAAATCTACCTATTATAAATCCTATTCCACTACTATCCATAAATGCTACTTTTTCAAAATTTATAATTAAATGTTTAATCATGTATTTATCTATAATCTCACTTACCCGAATTTTTAAGTTTTCGGTTACCGATTGATCAAGTTCACCGCTTAATCTAATAAATAAGCGATTTTTTCTTATTGCCATTTGCATATTTAATGCCATTTTTACACCCCTTAAATATTGTACCAAACTATATACCAATATTCAATAAGTCTTATTCATTCTGCTATTTTATTACATTTTTCGAACACTCACACTTTGTCAGATAATATACAAAAAGAAAAAACAAACCAATTTTAACAATTAGTTTGTTACATTTAAATAGAAATTAAAATATAATTAAAATATTTGTTTAATTATTAATCGCAGTACATTAATAAAAGAATTTTTCTTTGGCGTTTTTTCTAGTTCTAAAGATGCCTCACCAATTAATTCATTATCAACATATACTTTCATTTTACCGATATTATATTGGTTCAAGTTGTTAATTTTTTCAATATCATACTCAATTTCTATTCTAGGATTATTTAGTTTAGTATTTTTCTTTATAATTTTAACAACACTATTACTTGTAATTATATTATAAGCTGAAGGATCAAGTAAAATATTTTTATCTTTTTTTACTTCTGTATTTTTAGGCACTATTACCATTTTTTCATATGTTGCAAAGCCATAATTTAGTAGTGATAAAGTATCTTCACTGCGATGTTGAACAGTATCGGCATTCATTACCACTGAAATTAAACGCATGCCATCTTTTTTCTTCGTACAAGTCAAGCAGTAACCTGCACTTTCTGTCCATCCCGTTTTTAAGCCATCGACCCCTTCAGCATGTTTAATTAGTTTGTTAGTGTTAACCAGCCAGAAAGGTTTATCCGAATCTTCTCTTACATAGTCTTCATATTTGCTTGTATATGGTATTATTTCATTTTCATATTTAACTAGTAGATTACGAGCAATCATTGCCATATCATAACTTGAACTATAATGGTTTTCAGTTGGAAGGCCTGTAACATTACTAAAATGGGTATTCTTAAGCCCTAGTTTTTTTACTTCATTATTCATTTGTGAAACAAAAAATTGTTCACTTCCACTTATTCCTTCCGCAAGAGTTGTTGCGGCGTCATTTGCAGATGCGATAACCATGGCTTTAAACAAATCTTCTACCTTCATTTTTTCGCCAACTTCTAAATATATTTGAGTACCACCCTTGCTTTTGGCGTTTTCACTTGTAGCTAACATTTGATTTTTTTCAATTCTTTTTGATGCTAGTGCATCTAATACTAGTTTCATTGTCATTATTTTAGTCATACTAGCTGGTTCATATCTTTCATGTGCATTATATTCATATAAAATAGTACCTGTTTCTACTTCTATTAAAATGGCACTTTTCGCATATTTCACTAGTTCTTCATCGGCTTTTGTATTTTTCATACTTTTTATAAATAACAAACCTACGATGACTAATCCGCATAACATACTTTTCATAATAAATCTTATTTTTTTCATATCATTACCTCACCAAATTATATGTCAAAACTTTCAAAATAATGCAAAAAGCAACACCAAATTAGTGTTGCATAAATTTCATTAATTAAAATACTTTTTTATGTTAGTCACATGGGTTTACTGTTATTATTTCCTCAATACTTTTCAAGATTGATTTCAATACTCTAATATCATCTATTACTATTTTGCTAGTCAAATATTTTTCATCAATATTTGATAATATACTGCTAAAAATTAAGTAAAATGATTCTAGTGATTCTCTTACTTCAAGTCCTGAAGCATTGATATCTATTGAAATAAGTTTTAAAATTATGTCAACATAACTATCTAAAAGTTCCATATTTTCCATTATCTCCACCATGTTATTTTGTTGTTCTTCATACAGTGATAAATATATTCCTTCAAAAGCAATTGTAACGAATCGAGTTTTATCTTCTAGTGAATTATTATCTATAATGTAACCTACAACATTTTCACTTAAATGATACACAAATCTCGGTGCTTCATCTATTGCGCATACATCAACAGTTAATATTTTTGTATTTTGATCATATGATGCTGAATTGATTATTGAAAGTTCGTTAAGGTTAGCACCTCTTGATAAAAGGAAAATCGCAACTTTATCAATGTCATCACGTTTAGTCTTGTAGAGTCCCGTAAGTGGTGTACATTCATTTTGATAATCATAGATATTAAGGTTTACACCTAAATCAATTAGTTTCTCAATTTTTTCATAGTAACCCTCTCTAATTTTTATATCATCATTATACTATTTATCCTATTTAAAAGCAATCACTATGAATCAATTCTAAATTGACTAAAAAGCATAGCTTCAAACTATGCTTTATTTTTACTTTTTACTCTAGGAAATACAAACCTTACCGCATTAGGCACACTTTCTATTTCTATTTTATTCATATGGAAAGTTTCCCCATCCAAACATAAGCAAAGCAAATCATCACTTTCAATTGTAACTTTTTGACTTTTTCCGTAAGTAATAATATTGTTAAATTTAGAATTGGCAAGATGTTCACCAATCTTATAGTATTTGATAAGTCTAGCAAAAGTTAAAATATTAACTTTTTTTACAACTACAATATCAAGTAGTCCATCATCACATATAGCATAAGGTGCACATCTGAAACCACCACCATAATACTGGCCATTTGCCACAACAATTAATAACGCTTTTTTATTAAATAATATTTCATTATTATCAGTTGTTATTTTAACCATATCACCAAGGGGTTTTAAAATATTTCTAATTATGGCGTGATTGTAGGATTGTTTAACCGTTTTATATTTATATCTAAAACGAACACAGTCATAATTAACTTTCGCATCATAACCTATGTTAGCGACATTTAGTGAATAACGGTCATTAACCTTTAAAACATCTATTGTTTTTTCTTCACCATCTATTAAATTTTCAATAATTGAAAAATCACATTCTGGATAACTTTTCAAAAAATCATTACAAGATCCAACTGGTACAATTGTCATACGAGCATGAGGATATCCGACAATTCCATTAATTGCTTCAAAACAAGTTCCATCTCCGCCACAAATGTAAAAAGTAATATCTTCTGGTTTTTCTTTTGTTTCATTCGCAATACAACGTTTTTTTATTTCAATAGTCGCATCATTAGGACCAGTGGTTACATAAATTTCGTAGGTATCGCTCCTATTTTCAAATATTTTTTCTAATTTTTCTTCTAAATCTTTTGTGGAATCATGTCTACCTGCAAATGGATTTATTATGAAGCAATGTTTCATTGATATCAACTCCTCTTTACATTTTACCATAAAATAACAAAAAATGCTACTATTAAACAATATTAAGCGGTAAGTTAATCACCCATTTTGCTTCTTTTTTGATTCATATCTATAGCAAAAATCTATAACCTTATTAACATATGCGTTTCGATCAGTACGATAACTTTTCGCGTGAGCAGCACCTTTAACTATCATCAACTCTTTTGGACCTTCATATAATTCATAATTTTTAAGTGTCATCCAAGTTGGCACATAATTGTCGTTGTCACCATGAATAAATAAAATAGGAATATTTGTATGTGTTAAAGCTTCTATTGTATTTTCTTTCTTACAATCATATTTAACCATTATTTTAACAAATAATCTAACAATTGGCATAAGAACAAAACTCGGAATATGGAATTTAGCTTTACAAACATGGCACATTTGTTCATAACCACTTGTAAAACCACAATCTTCGATAATTCCTTTTACAGATTCATCAAGTCCAAATTTAGCGGACATCATAACAGCATTCGCTCCCATCGATACACCATGAAGGTAAATATCGTATTTGTGGGGCCACATTTTATTAACTTCATCAACCCATAATTTAATGTTATACCCATCTAAGGCTCCAAAACCTATATATCTTCCTTCACTTGGATAATGGCCTAAATGGGTAACGACTAAAACATCAAAATCATCACGTTCAAAATAAAATCTAGAATATAAAACACAATCTCGTAAAGCTTGACCTTTCCAACCATGACTAAGGATAACCAATTTGGTATTATTTGGATTACGTTTATAAAAATAGCCTATAACTTTAAGACCATCAGAACCTGTTATGGTAAGCGTCTCATGAGGCATATTACGCAACATATCTCTTACTTCAATGCATTCAGGATCTCTTATTCTTATTTTTTCATCATAATCATCAATTTTATTATCGGGGAAACGTTTATAACAATATCTAAAAACGATAATCGCTCCTACAAGTAATAATAGAATTAGCAGTAACAGAATGATTCCCACTATTATAAGTATTGTCTTTAACATTTTTCACCTATCTAAAATATTTTTCTGTTAATTTTTTTATTTTTTCAATAATCTCAAAAGTAAGTAATTCCTTATTTACTCGCCATTTCCAGTTACATCCAACGGTTGATGGAGTATTAATTCTTGATGATTCATCTAAGCCTAAATAGTCTTGAAGGGGAATAATCGCGGTGGAAGCAATACTACTTAAAGCTGCTTCGACTAAAGCACTTGGAATTTCATCCTCATCATCCAAATTAAAATATGTGATAATTTGATCAATTTGGTCAACACTTAAGGTTTTAACCCAACCTACAAGCGGAAGATTATCGTGAGTACCAGTATAAACAACAGTATTTTCAACATAATTATGTGGTAGATAATTATTATCTTTTCTTCCGTCAAAAGCAAACTCTAAAACTCTCATTCCAGGAAAACCTGTACGATTAAGAAGGCGATGAACCTCTGGGGTTAGATAACCTAAATCTTCCATAATCATTTTAAGGTGTTTATGCTCTTTAAAAAGTTCAGCGAAAATATCAAAATTTGGTCCTTTTTCCCAGTGGCCATTTTTTGCGGTTTTATCAGTTGCTGGTATCGCAAAATAAGCTTCAAAACCCCTAAAATGATCAATTCTTAATACATCAAACATTTTTAAACAATGATTCAAACGACGCATCCACCATTTATAATTGTTCTTCTTCATTTCTTGATAATTATAGAGAGGATTGCCCCAAAGTTGGCCGTCTTCACAAAAACTATCAGGTGGGCATCCCGCTACCATTGTTGGTTTCAAATTTTCATCTAGTTGAAATTCTTCAGGATTTTGCCATACATCACTGCTATCATATGCTACATAAATTGGTAAATCACCAATTATTTGAACACCTTTTTGGTGAGCATAGTTTTTAAGTCTTTCATAATTAGTGTAAAACATATATTGAATGAATAGATGTAGATTTACATCATCTTTAATGTTATTAGCAATTTCTTCACTTATATTTCCTTTAATTACTTCGTCAGGCCATTCATTAAAGCTTTTTTCATTAAAATATGTTTTTAAGGCTCTAAATTTGGCATAACCAATAACCCATTCATTTTCCTTTTCTAAGAATTCTTCATATTTTTGAGGTGGGTTTTTAAAGAACTTTATGGAGGCCTTTTTATATAAATTCATTCTTGAAACTTTTAAATTATCATAGTTAACAAAGTCTATTGTAGTTTGTTGGAACTCTAAGTCTTTTTTGGTTATTAATTTTTCGGAATATAAGTGTTCCAAGTCTAAGTATAAACCACTACCGGCAAATGTACTGTAGGTTTGATATGGTGAATCTCCATATGTGGTAGGACCTAATGGTAATATTTGCCAATATGTTTGTTTTGCGTCACTTAAAAAGTCTACAAAAGCAAATGCTTCTTCGCCTAACGTTCCAATTCCATATTTTCCTGGTAAACTACTGATTGGTAATAGTATTCCTGCTGCTCTCATTTATTCCTCCTATAATAATTTAATGTTTTTATTATTTAGCTCATTGATTATTTCCTCAGGCCAAACCGAAACTTGAACTTCGCCGATATGAGCTTTTTGTAGCATAAACATACAAAGTCTAGATTGTCCAATTCCTCCACCAATTGTAAGTGGTAAAACTTTATTGATTACATTTTGACAATACTCGTTTTCTATTTTTTCCATTTCATTTTTTTCAGTTAGTTGTTTTACTAAACTAGTTTCATCTACTCTTATTCCCATTGATGAAAGTTCAAATGCACATTGAATAACATCATTCCAGACGAGAATATCACCATTCAAATCCCAATCATCATAATCTGCGGCTCTACCATCATGTGATTTACCATTTTTTAATGGCCATCCAATTTGATAAATAAAAACTGCTTTATATTCTTTAACAATTGCATCTTCTCTTTCTTTAGCAGTTAGATTAGGATATTTTTCAAGAAGTTCAGATGTGCTAATAAACTTGATATCAGATGGAAGATTCGTGGTAAGAGTTAAAAATTTATTTTTAACCAATGTATTAACTTTTTTAATCACTTCATATATGGTTCTAACCGTTTGAAAAAGATAATCAAGATTACGATCACTATAATCAATAATCTTTTCCCAGTCCCACTGGTCAACATAAATTGAATGAATAGCGTCAAGATCTTCATCTCTTCTAATAGCATTCATATCTGTATAGATTCCAAACCCTGGCTTCATATTATATTTTTTTAACGCATTTCGTTTCCATTTCGCAAGAGACTGTACTATTTCCACTTTTTTATTTATTGCTTTAACATCAAAATTTACAACTCGCTCATAGCCATTTAAATAATCATTTAACCCACTTTGTGGTAGCACAAATAAAGGAGCTGAAACTCTCATTAGATTAAGACTTTTAGCAAGTTCTTTTTCAAAGGTATCTTTTACAAACTTAATCGCAATTTCTGTTTCAGTTAAATCAAGTTTAGGGTTGTAGTTTTCTATCTTGTCAATGTATTTCATATAATCACCTTTTTTTCATTTACATATTATACAATATTTTTATTTTTTTTACTCATAAATAGCGTTATAACATCTAACATTATATTGTTTTTACGAAATAATATTTTTATACAAACATCAAGAAAAAAACTCTAAAAGCTAGAGTTCTTTTCCAAATAGTATTCTGTACTAATATGATTATAATAACCTAAAAGGATTTGTACAGTAGTATTATTTTCAATTTCTACTAATTCATTATAATTACTTACTAAAGTTTTACCATATTCAGTTAAATTATCATACATTGATCTAACATACCCTATGGTACTTGATGTAATATTAGCCTTTTCAGTAGTTAGATTATAGATATATACTTCTACTTTTGAGGCAGCATCAACGCTTTGTTGATTCTCGTCTTTTTCCCATTTAGCATATAAAATCACTTTTTGACCTGGTTTTACTGCCTTAATTGGTTCGCCATCATAATTAGGACTATCATACCAACCGGCAAAACGATATCCACGAAGTTTAAGGTCAGTTGGAAGCGTTACTTCACCTCTAAGTAGCGTTGGAAGTTCACCATAAACTACTGATGATGTGAAATTGTAACAATCTTTCATTCTTTCAGATTTAACATAGCAAGTATCTACTGTATAATAGAAGAATTTACAAGTATCAACAAG
Organism: uncultured Mollicutes bacterium; assembly: GCA_900538885.1. Lineage (GTDB taxonomy): Bacteria > Bacillota_I > Bacilli_A > ML615J-28 > CAG-313 > UMGS75. The sequence continues at coordinate 6,594 of UQAI01000003.1, read as the reverse complement.
TGCAGCCCATGCCTCAGCATATAAATCCGCACCATAATTAGTTTTATTAGCATAGCCTTCATCAATACGCCAATAAGCAAAAAATCTACTTAAGAAATCAATAAAATCACGGTGTTTATTATTTTCAAGGCAATATCCAATAAAAGTACTAGCAGACTGATTTTCCATAATGCCATTAACATCGCGCGTTAAATAGTATTCAGCAAATTCATCACCGATTGCTCGCATTTGACCACGGCCAGCATTATAATTACTAGCATAATCTAAAAAGTCTTGACAAGTTTTAATGTTTCTAGTTTCAAGAGTAACACTGCCAAAATTAGCATTAATAAAGTAGTAATAATCACTCATAAAAGCAATAAATAATTCTTCACGTGATGTATAAATACTATTTCCTAAAACATAAGTAATTTGATTAGTGTTTTTTTCAATATCATCAATCGCTTGAAGAGCATTTTCTAATTTATAATATAGATTAACATATTTTTTTGCGGTTGGCCTTAAATTATCATATGCATCCTTTACCTCATAAATATAAGTTTTATCAGGATATGAAACAATACTTGGAATTTTCGCAATCATCACATTCATTGCTTTTGCGTCACTATACATTTGATTTAATAAATATGATTCTAATTTTTTCATACTATCAGTTAGTTTATCATAATTAGTTACATATTGCCTTGCTGGTTTAGATAATGCATCATATGCGGCTTTTGCGTTATTGATATTTTCTTCTTCGTTTTCATCAATTATTTCACCAATCTTATCGATTAAATCAATTACCGTTTGAGCATCTTTTTTATATCCTTCAATTTGCTTTAATGAAGAAAGATATAATTCAGCTTTTTCAAGATCTGAATAATTAGTTATTAATCTTTTTTCATCTATGTTTAAATCATCATATAGTGTTCTAGCATAAATAATTTGGTCTTCATCTTCTAGTGAAATGATTTTAACTAAAGCATTGATGGCAGCTTTAGTATTTGTTACTTTATCATAGTCAATGATTATTTCCCACTTAGCATATAATGTAATTTTTTCAGCTTTTGTTGCTTCATAATTAAAATAGGTTTCTCCTGAAAAATCAGCTTCTTTATACCATCCTAAAAATTTGTAGTTATCACGAGTTGGTACATAAAGTCCAGATATCATGCCTACTTCAATGTTATGAGTAGTTACTTCAATATTTCCACCATTTGCAACATATGTGATTTCCACCAAGCCTTTTTCTTCATCTTCCGGTTTCTTACAGCTTGCAAATGCCATAATAAGGCAAATTAGACTCATAACAAGAGTAAAATGTATTGCTTTTTTCATCTATTATTTTCCTCTTATTACTTTTAATATTATATTATTTGGTTTAACTTCATCACTTGATAACACATAAGCATCTAAAATTAAGTCTATAGCTGCTTTAGTGCCTTTTCCATTAGTGTATATTTTTGCAAGTATATCACCTTTTGTTACTTTATCACCAATTTTCTTTAGTACTTTTACGCCTACAGCCTCATCAATTACATCTTCTTTAGTAGCACGACCAGCTCCAAGAAGCATTGCGGCCTCGCCTATTTTTAAAGCATCAATTTCTGAAATATAAGCTTCTTTATCCTCTAAATATTCTAAATTGATTGCATCACTTGCTTGTTTAAATAATGAATAATCGTCTATAACTTGAGGATTACCTCCTTGCCAAATAATCATATCGCGAAGTTTCCCAAGTCCACTACCATTATGAATGGCATCTTCTACCATTGTTCTTGCTTCTTTTTCATCTTTCGCAAGATTTGCGATCATTAGAATTTCGGCGGTTAAGGCTACACAAAGTTCCGTAAAATCTTTTGGTCCTTTTCCTTTTAAGGTTTCAATTGCTTCAATTACTTCAATAGTGTTACCAACAGCACATCCAAGAGGTTGTGACATATCAGTTAAAGTAGCTGTGGTATCACGTGACGCTAGTTTACCAATTTCAACCATTGCTTCAGCTAAAACGGTAGCACTATCAAGGTCCTTCATAAAGGCACCTTTTCCAACCTTTACATCAAGAACAATATGATCAGCACCACTTGCTAATTTTTTAGACATTATTGATGATGCAATTAAAGGAACTGATTCAATTGTGCCTGTGACATCCCTTAATGCATAAAGTTTTTTATCAGCAGGGGTAATATTAGCACTTTGGCCAATTATAGCAAGACCAATTTCATTAACTTGTTTAATAAAATGTTCTGGTGAGACTTCAATTTTAAATCCTGGAATTGATTCAAGTTTATCTAGTGTACCACCAGTATGTCCAAGTCCTCTTCCGCTCATCTTTGCCATCTTAATTCCAAAACTTGCAGCAAGAGGGGCTACTACTAGACTAGTTTTATCGCCGACCCCACCAGTTGAGTGTTTATCAACTTTAACACCATTAATTTTGGATAAATCAATTTGTTCACCACTTTCAAGCATAGCTTTAGTTAAATTATATTGTTCTTCTTGATTCATTCCTTTAAAGAAAATAGCCATTAATAATGAACTAATTTGATAATCAGGAATATCTCCTTTAACATATCCCGAAATAACAAAATCAATTTCTGCTTTTGATAAAGTTCCCCCATCTCTTTTTTTAGTAATTATATCTACTGTTCTCATTTATTTTCTCCCTAATCTTTTAAATACTTATTTATTTAATTCTTTGTTTAATAATTCTTCAACATATTTATATTTCTTAACTTTAGGATTTTTAATAATTTTACCCTTAAAAACAACCATAGCAGGATTACTTAAAACTTTAATATCTTCAATTGGATTACCATCTACAATAAGTAAATCACATGATTTAGTAGGTTCAATACTACCAGTTTCATGATCAATTCCTGCGATTATCGCATTACCTAAAGTTGCACGGTAAATTGCTTCTTTATTATCGTTTTTAACATATTTTATAAAATAAGCAAGTTCTCTCCATGTATCATAGTGGGTAACAAATGGACATGCTGTATCAGTACCAAGACCAACCATAATGTCATTTGCAATGGCTGCAGTTGATGCGGACACAATGCCTTCAAAAACAACATTGCCATTATATTTAACTAAATCTGTAGCTTTAGTAATCGATTGATCAAATTTAGCAAGCGGAATGGCTGGTGAAATGGTAGTGATTAACGATGCTTTATGTTCTTTAAATAGATCGATTAATTCATCATTTAATTTTGCACCATGTTCAATGGTGTCAACGCCATTTTCAAGTGCTAGTTTTACTCCTTCTGGTGATTCAACATGTGCCGCAACTTTATAACCTAGTTCATGGGCTCTTTGACAAGAAGCTTTGATAATTTCTGGACTCATCTTAAGTTCTCCAGGTTCACCCTTCTTTTTCGCATCAAGCACTCCCCCAGTTATCATTAATTTAATTAAATTAGGTTTAGTCTCACTAATTTTATTAATATAGTTAATGGCACTATCAACATCTGTTGCTTCATATGCAAGGATTCCAGCCATGTGACCGCCTGGTACCGAAAGAGCCATATTAGATGACAATATTCTAGGACCTTTTATTTTACCTTGTAAAATATTATCTCTAATTTTTGAATCAATATTTGATAATCCTCCAACCGTCCTAATGGTTGTAACTCCACTCATTAATTCAATTCTTGCAAATTTAGCACAAAGTTTATAAACAATATACCTAGTTAATGGATTACTTAATAGTTTATTAACACTTTCTTTATTTTGTTTGCCAGTATCTTTAGGCATACCAGACCCAGGTAAATGAACGTGCATATTAATTAAGCCAGGCATTACATATTTATTTTTTAAATCAATAGTTTTAATATCATTAACCATTTGATTTGTAATTTCCTTGATTTTACCATCTTCAACAATAATTGAATACCCTTCTAGTGGCTCCATATCTTTCTTACCATTTAAAATAACTCCGTTAGTTAACGCATATCGCACGTTTTTCACCTCCATTTGTGTTTATTTTTAGTATATTTCTTCTCTTACAATGGTTTGAGTTTTATCAGGACCAACTGAAAAGATTTTAACTGGTACTTTGGTTATTCTTTCAATACCCTCAATATATTTTTTAGCATTCTCTGGCAATTCATCAAATGATGTAACATGACTAATGTCTTCAGTCCATCCATCAAATTCTTCATATACTGGAATACAACGTTCATAATCTTTAAGACTAGCAGGAATAGTATAAATTTTCTTCCCATCTAATTCGTATGCCGTACAAATTTTTATTTTTTCAATACCTGATAAAATATCAAGTAACATCAAAGAAATGCTTGTAAAGCCATTGATATTAGTGCTATAGCGTAATGCGACACCATCTAACCAACCAATACGACGTGGACGTTTTGTTGTTGCTCCATACTCATGAGCTTTTTCTCTAATTGAATTACCAAGTTCATCAAATAACTCAGTAGGGAAAGCTCCACTACCAACTCTTGTTGAATATGCTTTGACAATCGCAAGTACTTCTTCAATTTTGGTTGGGCTAATTCCTGTACCTGTTGATACACCTCCGCTTGAAGGGTTAGATGAAGTAACGAATGGATATGTACCAAAATCAATATCAAGAAGTGAACCTTGAGCTCCTTCAAATAATATTTTTTTATTTTCGTCATAAGCCTTATTGATTAAATCAATTGTATCAACAACCATTGGCTTAATAATTTTGCTTATTTCTAAATATTTTTGAAGACTTGTTTCAACATCAATTGGACTACCTCCCATTGATTTAATTATTTCATTTTTAGCAGTTGCGTTTTCTCTAAATAATCTTGAAAAATCATCACTAATAAAATCAACCATTCTTAAGCCTTGACGTGAAACTTTATCAGTATAAGCTGGGCCAATACCTTTTAAGGTTGTTCCTATTTTTCTATTCGCAAGAGCCATTTCATTACATCTGTCAAGTTCTTTATGATAGTTAAAGATAACATGAGCACGGTCACTAATAAATAAATTATTGCATACAAAGCCTTCTTGTTTAATAGTATTTAATTCTTCTACTAAAGCCTCAGGATTAATTACCATACCATTACCTAAAACATTCTTTATTTTTCCATCAAAAATTCCTGATGGGATTAAATGCAATTTAAAAGTTTTACCATTAAATTGAATTGTATGACCGGCATTGTCACCGCCTTGGAAACGCACAACGTAATCTGATTGTTCACTTAAATAATTAGTGATTTTACCTTTTCCTTCATCTCCCCAGCCACTACCAAGTACTACAAGGGTACGACATTTTGGAGTAAGCACTTTACTATAAATTTCATCAATATTTTGTAGAGCAAGCATTGGATTAAAAGCTTCATCGATTTCTTTAATTGATAAAGTTTTTGTTACTTCACTTGATTTAATAACATCAATATAAGCCTTTTTCTCTTGTAAAGCCTTAAAGGCAAGGTTTTGAAGTATATCGTATGCTTCATCTCTAAGCATACCTTTTTCCACCATTTTAAGTAGAAGGCGAGATGAATAAACAACACCATTTGTGATATCAATGTTTTCAAGCATTCTTTCTTCATTTACTTGAAGCGTAGATAAGGCATGAGCATAGCGGTTAAGCATATAATCAATTAATGTAGTCGCATCGCTTAATGCTACTCGTTCAGCAGATGAATGGCTAATATCGCGTTCATCCCATAAAGGATTATCATCATATGTTACCCCAAGATATGCTTTCATTAGTCTAGCACAACCACAGATATTTTCTGATGCTATTGGGTTTTTCTTATGAGGCATTGCGCTTGAACCTTTTTGATTAGTACTAAACGCTTCACTAACTTCACCTATTTCTGTCCTTGCAAGATGGCGAACTTCCATTGCTATTTTTTCAAGTAAACTTGAAATCATGACAAGACTATTCATATAACCAATATGGCGGTCACGTGATAATACTTGTGTTGCGATGGTTGATTGATTTAAACCTAATCTTTCCGCAACCCTTTTTTCCACAAATGGATCCACATCAGCATAATTACCGACTGCCCCACTTAATTTAACTGTTTCAACATTTTTTCTTTCTTCTTTAAAACGATTATAATCGCGATTTAATTCATCATACCATAATAACCATTTTAAGCCAAAACTTGTTACTTCAGCATGTTGTCCGTGAGTTCTGCCAATACACAATGTTTTTTTATATGTTAAAGCCTTATCTTTTAATACTTTTAAAAACTTCTTGATATCACGTTCAATAATATCATTGGCTTTTTTTAGTAGTAATGCATTAGCTGTATCAACTACATCAGTACTAGTTAATCCATAATGAAACCATCTTTTTTCAATATCCATGTTTTCACATACAGCTTTTGTAAAAGCAATAACATCATGTTTAGTTTCTTTTTCTATTTCTAAAATACGATCAACATCAACTTTGGCTTTATTCTTTATTAATTCATATTCTTCTTCTTTTATTAAACCTTTTTCAACATGTGCGTAAATTGATGCAAGTTCAACTTCAAGCATTGTTTCAAACTTGGTTTTATCGGACCATAATTCTTTCATTTCTAAGCGTGTATAGCGATTAATCATCTTGTACCTCCAAAATTATAAAGTTAATCATATATTATCACATTATTAATA
>UQAI01000002.1 GCA_900538885.1 uncultured Mollicutes bacterium | reverse complement strand
AAAAGTTTGTATCTCCTGCTCCACCTGTTATGTTCAGTTTTCAAAGATCAATTTCTGCGTGTTTTTCACACGCGCTTTAATATTATACTACTTTTTGTTTTCTTTGTCAACAAATATGATTATATAATATTAATTTTTTTATTTTTTCTTCATTGAAAAAATATAGAGCACATGCCTTTCAGCAAATAACCTTAAGTATTATATCAAAATTCGCATTATATGTCTAGACATATGCTCACATTTTTTGAACTTTTTTTATTTTTTTACAAAATTATTTGTTTTTCGCATTATATAGTCATTATTATATAAACCGTTTCCTAAGTCATAAGTGACTGTTTCAACAATTTTAAAGTCCTTTCCAAGATATGCTCTCAAGCCTCTTTCGTTATGTTGGTTAACATTAAGTACAATATCCTTATTATATAATGACATTAAATTATCAAAAGCATTACTTGAAATATGCATACCGCGATATTCTTTTTGCAAATATAGTTTATCTAAATATACATGATCATCATTTACTTGATATGCAATGAATCCCGCTCTTTCCTTATTATAATAGATATATACATAAATCATACCATCTTTTTGATATTTTTCAATATTTTCATAATCAAAATATTTATGGCATAATAATTCTATTTGCTCAGATGGAATCATTTCTTTATAGCATTCTTTCCAAATCGGCGTTGCATAGTCATACAGTTCTTTTAGTTCTTTAATATCAATTTTCTTATATGTAATCATTTTTTCTCCAAATACACAATTGTTTCTACATGAGAACTTTGAGGGAACATATCAACCGGTTGAACATTTTTAACAACATATGAATGTTCTACTAAATACTTTAAGTCTCTTGCAAGAGTTGCTGGATTGCATGAAATATATAATACTCTTGGAATACTCATTTTTACAATTGTTTCTAATAATTTTTCATCACAGCCTTTACGAGGTGGATCAACTACAATAATAGTTGCAGGTACACTTGAATTCATCCATTCTACAATTTGATCTTCCGCCTTATTGCATACGTATACAGCATTTTTTACTTTATTAAGTTTCATATTTTGCTTAGCATTTTCAATTGCTTCTGGCACTACTTCTACACCATAAACCATTTTTACTTTATCTGAGGCAATTATTCCAATAGTTCCAATTCCACAGTATGCATCAATCAAAACATCATTTTCATTTATGTGAGCAAGTTCTAATGCCTTCGTATAAAGGACTTCCGTTTGGTCGTGATTTACTTGATAAAATGAAGTTGCTCCAATTCTAAAGGTTTTATCACACAAAGTATCTGTCAAATATGGGTCACCATAAAGAATTATATTTTTTTCACCTAATGTAGTATTGCCACGTGTGGTATTAATATTTAAAATTACTGACTTTATTGTTGGATATCTTTTTACAATTTTATCAACAACTTGTTTTAAATTATTAATATCCTGATGTAGAGCAACAATTACTAACATTATTTCGCCTAATGCGTTTGTTTTAATAAGAATATGTCTGATATCACCTTTGTGATATTTTTCATCATAACCTTTAATTTTATATTCATTGCATAGGTTTTTCACAAAAATAGTTAGACTAGTTGAAATATCACTTTGAATATAGCACTTACTAAGTGGAATGATACGATGGGTATCACGTTTATAAAAACCTGCTATTGTTTTTCCTGTTTCAAAATCAACTCCAAAAGGCACTTGAACTTTATTTCGATAATTTAGAGGGTTTGTAGGGATTACTTCTTCCACAAAAACATTTTGAATAGTTCCTATGCGTTCAAGCGTTTCTTTAACCATATTACGTTTAAATCTTAGTTGTGCATCATATGACATATGCATAATATTACAGCCACCACATTGTGGGTAATTATCACAACAAGGGGTAATACGTTCCTTAGTAAAGGTATCAGGGAACATTTTAATAGCCGTTCCATAACCATACGACTTAGTTAAACGATTGATTTCAACAATTCCTTGTTCGAAGGGAAGTGCACCCATTACAAAAATTGGAAAATTTTCATAATGAATTCCATCTTCACTATCACCTGTTATTTTCGCAACTCCAAGGCCTTCGTGGGTAAGGTCAATAAATTTCATAACCATTTTTGTTCCTAATTTTATCGGTTTAATTTCTTTTTTCTCTAATGTATTTTTTTCCATATTTACCTACTTTTACCACGTAAGGCAAGACCGCCTAGCGCAGTTTCTTTATATTTTTCTTTTAAGTCAATTCCAGTGTCACGCATTACTTCTATGGCACTATCAAGGGTTACTGTATGTTTACTACCAGCAAGCATTGCATATTCTGCTGCATTGTATGCCGCAAGAGCAGACATCGCATTACGTTCAATACAGGGAATTTGAACTAAACCATCAACTGGATCACATGTTAGTCCTAAATGGTGTTCTAAGGCAATTTCAGCCCCATATTCAATAGTTTGGGCATCTCCACCAAATAAATATACTAGCATTCCAGCTGCCATGCTACAAGCAACACCAATTTCACCTTGGCATCCAACTTCTGCCCCAGAAATAGAAGCATTAGTTTTAACAATGTTTGCGATTAACCCACCTACCATTAGCGCATTAACTAGTTTTTCATCATCCATATTATTTTCATTTTTTTGAGAAAATAACACAGCAGGAATTATTCCTGATGAACCACACGTAGGTGCGGTTACTACAATTTCACCACTTGCATTCTCTTCGCTCACCGCAAGCGCATATGCATAAACAAGTTCATTTGCTTTATGACTTATCAAATATTTTTGATAGAAGGTTGGGGCTTTCCTAACCACATTTAATCCACCCGGCAATATTCCAGTAGTTGTAATACCACGTTCAATTGCGGTTTTCATGGTTTGTAACACTTGATAAAGGTATTCTTTTGTATCACGTGGTTCAAACCTTTCAATATATTCTAATAATGTTATTTTTTCATTATCACAATATTCTAATATATCATTCATATGAGAATGTGGATATAAATCTTCAACAGTTCCATCACGTTTTTCGTTTTCTTCTTTTAAGTCACCGCCACCAACACTAAAGATAAGCCATTCATCTATTTGTTTATTCTTAAGATATGCTTTAAATTTCATTGCATTAGTATGATAGGAGTATGTTATTTCCTTATTAAATAGTATTTTAGTACGAGTATAGCCTAAAATCTTTTTTAGTGTAACATCTGTCATATGGCCCTTACCAGTTAAAGCAAGAGAACCAAATAGTTCTACTTCAAAATAGTCGGCCATATTGTTTCTTTTCAAAAACTTTTCTGCGGCGTAACCTGGTCCCATTGTATGTGAGCTTGAAGGTCCATATCCTATTTTATATATTTTTTTAATTGATTCCATAATTACTTATCAGTTTTTTTTCCTTCTGCTTCATTTTCAGAAATAATTTGGGCAACTCTTGTTGATGCGGCTGCAGCGATTGCTCCAACAATATCATCAAGAAAAGTATGACATTTTGGTTTCCCGCCTTTTCCTTCATCATTTAGTTTTGCTACTATTCCAGGTTTATTTACATCAATATCCCCAAAATTAGTTTGACCTATTGCTCCATAAAGTCTTGCAATATCTAGTCCAAATATTTCATCAACACCAAATACGCCAAGGTCGTAACTCATAATATCTTGAATAGGGCCTTCAAAAGCTCCTTCTTCAGTTAAGCGATCAATTTCAGCCCCCAATTGTAATAGATGAAAAATATCTCTTAATGATAGTATTTTTTCTACACTTTCAATGCAAGTTGTCATATCAACGCCTTTATTATATTTACTTTGTTGGTGATAAGCTATTAAAGCAATTTCTTCAACAGTTACACCACGTTCTTTTAATTTTTGAGTATTTAATTCTTGCATTTCTTCTCGTGAATAATATAATTTTGGTTTCATCTTTCTTTCTCCTACTTTAAATATTTTCTAATAGCTCCGTTAGCATAATCGCTTGCTTTCATTCTTTTTTTACCACTTGGTTGAACTTCTAGAATTTCTAGAGTTGTACCATTTCCACAAGCCATTAAAAATCCGTGTTTTGTCGTTTTTAGAATAGTACCTGGAGTTTTGTTATGGGTTTCATCATTAATTTTTGAGTCATATACTTTCACTATGTCACCACCTAATTCCATATAGGCTGTAGGAAATGGATTGTACGCTCTTATATGATTAAATACCGTTCTAGCGGATTTTGTAAAGTCTAGTTTTTCCTCTTCTTTGGTCACATTATAAGCAAAAGTAACTTTAGTTTCATCTTGTTTAATTGGCTCAATCTCACCATTAACAAGTTTAGGTATTACTTCTAATAGTAAATCACGACCAAGTAATGATAATTTTTCAAACATGGTTCCTGAATTATCCTCATCAGTGATTGGAATTTTCTTTTGAGCTAATATATCACCCGAATCCATACCTTTTTCCATATACATGATTGTAACGCCAGTTTCTGATTCACCTTGTTTAATCGCTTCATGAATTGGCGCTCCACCACGATATTTAGGAAGAAGTGAAGCATGAACATTAATTGAGCGATACTTTGGAGTATTTAGTAGTTTCATCCCAACTATTTGGCCATATGCGGCTGTAACAATTAGATCCGGTTTTAACGCAGCTATATCTTCATAGTCTGTTCTTATTTTTATAGGTTGAAACACTGGAATATTATGTTTTAATGCACACTCTTTAACTGGAGATGCCATAAGTTCTTGTTTTCTTCCTACTTTTTTATCTGGTTGTGTCACTACACCAATTACCTCATATTCATTAATTAAGGCTTCTAAAATTGGAACACTAAATAAAGGAGTTCCCATAAAAACTATTTTTAACATTTCTTTACCTCCTACATGTATCTTGGATATCTATCAATTATCACCACTATTGTTGAATTTTGATATTTATCGTAAATTTTATTATAGACATCTTCTATATTATTTAATTGATGTTTAATTATTAATTGGGCTGCTTGATGAAGATGATTATAAGTAGGGCCAATAATATAAACTTTATACCCTAGCATTTCTTGAAGAAGTTTTTTAATTATGTTTGCCTCTTTAAACATTTCTTCATATTTAGCTTTAACTAAAATTCTATTTACATAATAGAAAGGAGGATTCCTTAATTCCTTTCGATTATTAATTTCTTTTTTTAAATAATCTTGATATTTGCCGGTAATAAATGAAGTTATTACAAAATTGTCAGGATTATAAGTTTGTATTAATAGTTTTGTATCACTATTTAATACTTTTTGTGAAGCATGAATAAGCATTGTATATGCTCTTTCACTCGCAAGATACGATGCTGTACCTGCCACTTCATCTAGATTAATTATTACAACTAATCCAATGTTTTTATCGACAATACTTCTAGAATATACATCGGTTGCGATAATTACATCTACCTTATTATCTTCTACTTCGCCCATTTTATCAATAAATTCATCGTAATTTGGGTTATCAATTGTTATAGTTTTAAAATTAGGTAGTAATTCATTAATATCACTTACTAACTGTTCCATACCTGACCCTTCCATTCTAAATGTTTCTCCACTACATGTTGGGCATTTATCAGGCTTTGAGGTACGATATGAGCAAGTTGGGCACATAAGTTGATTAGAATTTTTACTATAGCGAAGTGGTAAATCGCAACGTGGACATTTAAGTATTTCTCCACAACTTCGGCACATAACAAAATTACTGAAATATTTGCGATTGGTAATAATTAAAGTTTGTTTGTTTTTTGCTTTTGTAAGTTTCATTTCTTTTAAGAGTCGTAAAGAAATCATCGAATTATTGCCTTTTAATAACTCTAACTTTAAATTAACTACTTCACTATTAATAGTATTTTCTATTTTATTATCAACAATATTTAAGTAACCTTTTACTCCTAAAATATAATCTTCAAGAAGTGGGGAATATGAGTGGAAAATTAATTCGCAATTAATTAATTCTTGATATTTCATCATTATCTTCTTTAGATTATACCGAGGACTTTGATCATTATAATAATTATCATTTTCAGAATCTAATAAAATTACCGTCTTAAGATTGGGATAGTCAACAAAAGCTCCTTTTGTCGTTGTAACAACAACTCGATAATTATTATTTTTTATTTCCGTGGCAGTATCATAGTATTCACCCTTACTAAGATTTGAGTTAAGAATTGCAACTGAAAGATTTGTTTTTTTTCTGACAACACTAGCCATTCGGTAACTACTTAATATATCAGGGCAAATAATTAAAGTATTTTGATTTTTTTCAACATTATTTCTAATTATTCGTTCAATTACCATTTCCGTCTCGATTATAGAAGAAGGGCACCATAATGAAGGCTTTGTATGATCACTAGTTAATTTTGTTACTGTATTATCATACAATGAATTTGCTTTAATAAAGCGGTCTGTCACTGGTATTTCTTTTATTTTAATTCTTGACACTCTTTGTTTTACTGGAACAAGTAATTCAAGTTTAATCATTTTTTGAATTGTATATATTGATAAATCAATGCGATCACTAATTTCGATTTTTGTTAGTGGTTCTAAGCCTTCTAACATCCGAATGAGAGGTTGGATGTCTGATCTAAAGTTATCAATATACATATAGTATTTATTCATATCTAGTACATATTTTGTAACTTGTTTAACAGCATTTAAGCCAACCGCATCATATGATATTTCTAAAAGGTGATTATCAATTGCTTTTTTTATTTTACTAGTATATGGTGCAAGGACACTCGTATATGTTATTATGTTTTTTCCTTTAAATGCTTCAGCAAGATTTGCATCTAGGTTTTGATAATCATTTACCTTGATGTATTTTGTCGGTTTAAGTAATAAAATGTCTGGCACCATTAAATTAATAGCACGAATTAAAGGACAAACTGTATCTTTTTTAATATATTCAGCAAGATCTAATTGTGTTTTGGTAATTATTGGTTCTAAATCTACAACATCAATAATTTGTTTTAATCTCTTATCATATGTTGTTTCATCACTTAATTCAACAACATAACCCATAAGTGCTCGGTTGCCGTTTCCAAAAGGAACTTTAACTCTAGTTCCAATTTTTATGATATCAACTAAGCTAGCTGGAACTTCATAATCATATTTAATATCAACATTACTACTTGGGTTATTAACAACTACACGTGAAATCATTCGGCACTCCTCCTTTTATCATAAATTATAACACATTTTTTAAAAAAGCGCATAAAAAAAGACCATATATCAAATATGGTCTTTAAAGCCTAGTTACTTAATAACAATATGATCAGAACTTGCAGGAACTTCAAATTCATCTTCTGGATCAGTTGGAATTAGATGAATATCTTTTTCTTCAACTAAACCAGTACCAGCAGGGATTAAACCACCGATAATGATATTTTCTTTTAATCCTTCAAGTTTATCAATTTTACCACGGATTGCGGCTTCAGTTAATACTCTTGTTGTTTCTTGGAATGATGCGGCTGACAAGAATGAATCAGCTTTAAGTGATGCACGTGTAATACCTAAAATTACAGGTTTTACAGATGGTACACGAATGCCTTTTTCAAGACAATCTCTAATTACCTTCAATAATTCAGGTTTAGAAATAAATGTACCAGGTAATAATTCTGTGCCTCCCTCATCAATTACTACAACTTTTTGTAACATTTGCTTAATGATTATTTCAACGTGTTTATCAGAAATATCAACACCTTGTGAACGATATACTTTTTGAACTTCTTTCAAAATATATTTTTCAACTTGATCAACACTACCAACACGTAATAATTCTTTTGGATGAATTAAACCTTCTGAAACAAGGTCACCAGGATGAACTTCTTGACCAACTTTAACAACTGGTTTTTTACCACTGTCAGTTAAATAAGTCTTGTCATTACCTTCAATTGGGCTCTTGATAACAATTTCAAAACGGTTATCATTCTTTTGAGTAATACTTTCAACTGTACCTTTAATTTCAGAAATAATGCCTTTACCTTTTGGTTCACGTGCTTCAAACAATTCTTGAATACGTGGAAGACCTTGAGTGATATCATCAGCAGCACCAGCAACACCACCTGAGTGGAAAGTACGCATTGTTAACTGAGTACCCGGTTCACCAATTGATTGAGCCGCAACGATACCAACAACTTCGCCGTTTTCAACAATGTTTGTGGTTGATAGGTCAGATCCATAGCATTTTACACAAACGCCATTTTCACAGTCACATGTAAGTAGAGTTCTTACTTCAACAGCTTCAATCTTGCTTGCTACAATACGGTCAGCGATTTCTTCCGTAATAAATTCACCTTTGTCAACAAGTAATGCCTTTCTTCCTTCACTATTTCTACCATATACAGGTTTTGCAGCGAAACGACCAACGATACGGTCTTTCAATGATACTAAGACATTATCTACGTTATCTTTATCTTGAACAGAATCATTCTTATATAGAGTAGTCACAACCATACCTTTATCAGTTCCACAATCAACTTCTTTAACTGTTACATCTTGAGAAACGTCTACAAGACGACGAGTTAAATAACCTGATTCAGCTGTCTTTAAGGCTGTGTCAGTTGAACCTTTTCTCGCACCATGTGTAGAAATGAAGAACTCTGACATTGACATACCTTCAATAAAGCAAGCCTTAACTGGAATTTCCATTTGGTCACCATTAGGCTTAGCCATTAGTCCACGCATACCAGCAAGTTGTGTGAAGTTAGATGAGCTACCACGAGCACCAGAGTCGGCCATCATGAAAATATGATTTGTCTTAGCATTTTCATCCATGATAACTTTAATGGCTTTTTCAATTTTGGAAGTTGCACCTAACCATTCACGTACAATATTACGGTGACGTTCTGAATCTTTCATTGTACCACGACGATACATTTGTTTATATTTTTGAACTTTCTTTTCAGTTTCTTCAATGATTTCTTCTTTCTTATCAATTCTAACAACATCGAAAGCAGAAACAGTAATACCAGCCATAGTTGAGTAATAGAAACCAATATCTTTCATCTTATCAAGAGTCTTAGATGTTTCAGCAAGTTTTGCTTGTTTAAATACTTCACTTATGATTTGGCTTAAGAATTTTTTCTTAAATGGTTCTACTAATGGAGCATTCTTAATGAATTCTTTATAGTTAGTACCATGATCCAAGAAATATTTTTCAGGAGTTCCAACCGCAAGGTTTTTAACTGTTGGTTCATTTACATATGAGAAGCCATCAGGGAAGATTTGGTTAACGATTAGTTTACCGTATGTAGTTACCAAATATTTATTTGTTAACTCTTCATTTTTCTTAACTAATGCTTTATATTCATCACTTTCTGGATCAATCTTATTGCTAATATGTACAAATGGACGACCAACTGCACTAGCAGGAATTACAAATCTTGTATGAAAGTCAATATCGCCACGTTCATAAGCTATTTCTACTTCTGATGCATTACGATAAGCTTTGCCTTCACGTGCAGGAATATAGAATTTACCAACGCTTGGAGCATTGCCGCTTTCAACATCATCTTGTAATTCTTTTATATTACGATAAATTTTATCATCATTTAGAATAATGTTTGTTCCAAAAGTAATAATTTGTTTTTTATACGCTTCTATTACTTCTTCATATGTTTTGTATTCATGTTCATTTTGATGGCTTTCAATTGTTAAATAGTAGTTACCAAGAATCATATCTTGTGATGGTGTAACAATTGGCTTACCATCTTTAGGAGCTAAAATATTTTTAGATGCAAGCATTAATAAACGAGCTTCAGCTTGAGCTTCTTCAGATAGTGGTACATGCACTGGCATTTGGTCACCATCGAAGTCCGCATTAAAGGCAGTTGTTACTAGTGGATGTAGTCTAATTGCTTTGCCTTCAACTAGTTTAGGTTCGAATGCTTGAATAGATAGTCTATGTAGAGTTGGAGCACGGTTTAATAAAACTGGGTGTTCAACAATTATCTTTTCTAGCGCTTCCATTGCTTCTGGCGCACCTTGTTCAATTAACTTTTTAGCCTTTTGAATACCTGCACGGTCTTTATTGCTTATTGGTTGCATTACTCCAGGAACTATTTCAGCATTAGCTAATTGGTCTTTCTTTCTCAAATAACTAATGATAAATGGTTTAAATAAGATTAAAGCCATTTCTCTTGGAATACCACATTGGTACATCTTTAGATCTGGTCCAATAACAATAACTGAACGACCTGAATAGTCAACACGTTTACCTAGTAGGTTTTGACGGAAACGACCTTGTTTACCTCTTAAAATATCAGATAGTGATTTAAGTGGTCTATTTTTGTCAACAACCATACGTTTATTACGCTTTGAGTTATCAATTAAAGCATCTACTGCTTCTTGTAACATACGTTTTTCATTCTTAGTAATTAAGTCTGGGGCATTTTGTTCAAATTGTTTTCTTAAACGATTATTACGATTAATAATACGACGATATAAATCATTTAAGTCTGTAGTAGCAAAACGGCCACCATCTAGTTGAACCATTGGACGTAAATCGGGTGGAATTACTGGAACAACATCCATTACCATCCATTCAGGTTTATTATCTGATTTATAGAATGCTTCAACTATTTCTAGTCTCTTAATTAATTTTTCTTTTCTTTGTTTTGGAGCATTATGTAATTCTTGACGAATTTCGGTAATAATTTCGCCTAAATCAAGTTGTTTTAATAAATACTTGATAGCTTCAGCCCCCGTTTTAGCTTTATATTTAAATGGATAACGGCGTTTGAATACGCTGTGTTCTTGTTCACTTAAGATACGTCCAACAAATAATTCTTCATATTCATCATCCATTACTTCTGTAATAATGTATGATGCAAGATAAACTATGTCTTCCACATCTTTTGTTTTCATATCAAGTAAGATTGCTATTTTACTTGGAGTATTTCTTAAATACCATGTATGAACAACTGGTGCAGCAAGAGCAATGTAGCCCATTCTTTCACGTCTTACTTTACTTTCGGTTAATTCAACACCGCACTTTTCACATACCTTATGTTCGCCTAAATTCTTTTTAGAACGTCCACAAGCACATTGATAATCCTTAGTAGGGCCGAAAATAACTTCACAGAATAAACCATCTCTTTCAGGTTTTAAAGTACGATAATTAATAGTTTCATGTTTCTTTACTTCGCCTTTTAAAGTATATTCAACTTCTTCACCATTATCATCTATATATGTAACTTTATCTTTTCTTAAAGGATTGTATGTAAATTTTTTACCTTGTAACACAGGATTTGCCCATGATACAATATCTTCAGGTGATGCAATACCAATTTGTATTTCTTTGTATTTACTCAAATTAATTCACCTCTTTTTATAGTCCTCTTTTGCTTGCTTGTACTTCAGCAAATTGATCAACTAAACTTTCATTCGCAACATCTTTACCATCTTCATCAATTAAACGAACTCTTAAGCCTAAGCCTTGTAATTCCTTGATTAAAGCACGGAAGGCTTCAGGAATACCTGGAGTAGGTAATGCTTCGCCATCAATGATAGCTTTATAAACTTTGTTACGACCAATAATATCGTCAGACTTAATTGTCATCATTTCTTGTAAAGTATGAGCAGCACCATATGCTTCTAGAGCCCAAACTTCCATTTCACCAAAACGTTGTCCACCATTTTGGGCTTTACCACCCATAGGTTGTTGTGTAACCAAAGTGTAAGGACCTTCACTACGAGCATGTAGTTTATCATCAACCATGTGAGCAAGTTTAATCATATACATGACACCTACTGAAATTTTATTATCAAATTGACGTCCTGTACGACCATCATATAAATATGTTTTACCATTTTCATCAAATATCGTTTTCGCATTACGTGGATCAGCAATCGCGTCGGCTTTATCTTTTTCACGAGCTTCTTTCATAATAGCTACTAAGTCTTCATGTCTTACACCATCAAATACTGGAGTTGCAACATGGACGCCTAATTTCTTCGCTGCCATACCTAAGTGGATTTCTAGTACTTGTCCAATATTCATACGTGATGGAACACCTTGTGGGTTTAGCATAATGTCAATTGGTGTACCATCTGACATAAATGGCATATCTTCAATTGGTAAAATCTTTGAGATAACACCTTTATTACCATGACGACCAGACATTTTATCGCCTTCAGAAATCTTACGTTTTTGAACAATGTATACACGTACTACTTCATTAACTCCAGGAGGTAACTCCGCACCGCTCTTTCTCGTGAAACGTTCAATCTTATTAACGATACCACCGCCACCATGTGGAACCTTAAGTGAAGTAACTCTTACTTCTTTAGAATTATCTGAGAATAACGCTTGACTTAAACGTTCTTCTGGAGTAGGTTCAGTTTGACCTTTTGGAGTAACTTTACCAACAAGGGTATCTCCTTCTTTTACTTCTGAACCAATTCTTACAATACCATGTTCATCTAGATTTGCGATTGAATCTTTACTTTCACCATCAAGGTCAGCTGTGATTTCTTCTTTACCTAGTTTTGTATCACGTACTTCTACATGATATTCTTCAATATGAATCGACGTATAAACATCATCTTGAACTAAACGTTCACTCATAATAACTGCATCTTCAAAGTTATAACCATTCCAAGTCATAAAGGCAATTACTACATTTCGACCTAATGCAAGTTCTCCTTGATCCATTGATGGTCCATCCGCAAGGATATCACCAACTTTTACTTTTTCACCAACTACAACAATTGGACGTTGGTTAACACATGTAGAATGGTTAGAACGTTCATACTTAGTGAGTTCAAAATTATGTGGTTTGCCTTCTTTGTCAATAACTTCAACACGTAAGCCATCAACATAAGAAACAACACCATCAACATCTGTACAAATCGCAACACCAGCATCATGTGCAGCCTTATATTCAATACCAGTACCTACAAATGGAGCTTCTGGCTTAAGTAGCGGAATTGCTTGACGTTGCATGTTCGCACCCATTAGCGCACGAGTCGTATCATCGTGTTCTAGGAATGGGATACAAGCCGTTGAAATTGCTACTACCTGTTTAGGTGATACGTCAATTAAATCAACTTCATGTTTATGTTTTTCAACGAATTCACCAGCTTTACGAGCGATAACAATGTCATTAACAACTTCAACGCCATCAACGATTTTTCTTTCATCATCTATATAAATTTCACCAGTTTCTGGATCTGTTGCCATGTTAACGTTGGCTTGAGCTATTACATATTTTTCTTCTTTATCAGCAGTTAGATAAATCTTACGATCAGTAATTACAGCTCTAATTTCTTCAGTTCCATCTGGTTTCTTAATTACTTTTTTATCAACTTCCAAATATGGAGTTTCAATAAATCCAAATCGATTAGCTCTAGCATATGATGCTAATGAGTTAATTAGACCAATGTTTTGACCTTCTGGTGTTTCAACCGGACAAATACGGCCATAATGTGAAGGGTGAACATCACGAACCTCGAAACCAGCACGATCACGTGTTAAACCACCTTGACCTAAAGCTGACAAACGTCTTTTATGAGTAAGTTCAGACAATGGGTTAATTTGGTCCATAAATTGTGATAATTGGCTACTACCAAAGAATTCACGAATTGTTGAAGTAAGTGGACGAATGTTAACTAAGTTTTGAGCAGTTACACTCTTAGTTTCAACTGAAGTTGACATTCTATCACGCACATTCTTTTCTAGTTTTGTTAAACCAATACGGAATTGATTTTGTAATAATTCACCAATTAAACGTAAACGACGATTTCCTAAATGGTCGATATCATCAATCTTACCTACACCAACATGAAGATTAATGTAATAAGATAGAGCTGCGAAGATATCAGATAATACAACATGATTACGATCTTCTCTTTGATCATTACCAAGCAATCTAATATAAGCATCACCTTCATTAGTACGTACTAGGATATTTAATACTTCTAGAACAACGCTGTTACCTTGTAGCATAATCTCGTATTCAAAAGTCTTACGGAAAGCTTCACGGTTTTGATCTAGAATATCAAATGTACTAACTTTTTCACCATTTAAATCAATATTTTTCTTATAGTTAATTTCAGTTCCAGCAGGTAAAATGATTTCACCAGTTTCTGGATTTACAATGTCATCAGCAAGGCGATGTCCAATTGCTCTTGTGACAACATCAAGCTTTTTATTAATCTTGTATCGTCCAACATTAGCAAGGTCATAACGACGAACCTCAAATAATCTACTTGCGATAAACTTTCTAGCAGTATCTGCAGATGTTTTTTCACCAGGTCTTAAAACATCATATAATTGGCGAATAGCATCATCTTCTGCGAAACTATCATCTTTACCGAAAGTATTGTTAAAATAAGTTATTATCTTTTTAGGTCGACGTTCATCTTGTCCAACGAACAAATCAATGATTTCAGGATTACTCTTAACGCCTAATGCACGGATAAACGTTGTTAGAGGAATTTTTTTAGAACGGTCTAATTTACCATACCAAATATCTTTAGAGCCCATTTCAAATTCAATCCAAGCTCCACGAGTAGGAATGATTTGACCAGAGAATAATCTTTGACCAGACTTTTTATCTACTTCAACTGAGAAGAAAGCACCAGCTGAACGAACAATTTGGGTAACGATAACACGCTCCGAACCATTAATAATAAAGGTACCCCAAGGTGTCATAACAGGGAATTCACCCATAAAGATCTTATCTTCTTTTACTTCACCGGTTTCTTTATTTTCTAATTCAACATTCACTCTTAATGCACGTGAATAGTTAACACTATGCATTTTAGCTTCTTTAATTGTGTATTTTGGTTCATCAAATTCATGTGCGCCAAAATGTAATTCAAATTTTTCACCATCTCCATGATCTTTAATTGGAGAAATTTCTTTAAATAATTCAGCAATTCCATCCTCTAATAGCCATTTAAATGATTCAGTTTGAACCTCGATTAAGTTTGGTAATTCAACATTAGTTTGAACTCTCGCATAATTACGACGAATTCTACTTCTACCATATTGTACATTTTTGTAACTCAAATCATCCACCTCTTTTATTTTTATTTGAGAAACTGGTAGTCCAAAAAATTGTGCATTCTACCACATTATATCATAACGACTTATTATACTATAGTTTTGAACAATTTGTCAAGTAAAACATACTTTTTTTAACAAAAAATCTTAAGCAAATTATGCCTACTTAAGTTGTTTTTTAAAAAAATGAGCGAAAAAGATCACATTTACTCTTTCACTCATCATTATTTTACTTTATAATTATTTCCTATCTAATTGCTTCGATAATATAATACAATTTATCTTTACAAACAACTCTTACATCTTTATATTTTTCCTTTAAGGCTTTTATCGCCGATTCTGCTCCTTGTTTTTTTTGAATAACACACCACATACTTCCACCAACATTTAGATGATCGTACGCATCTAAAATAATGCCATGAACAATCTTTTTTCCAGCTCTAATTGGAGGGTTAGTAACTATCATATCAAAGTTTTTATTAACATTTTCATACATATTGCTTTCGTAAATATTAACATTATTAACCGAATTTGCTAAAGCATTTTTTCTCGTTAAATCAAGTGCACGCAAGTTAACATCAACCATATCAATTGTGGTATTTGGATTAGTAAGTCCAAGTGTAATACCAAGCGTTCCATAACCACATCCAACATCAAGGATAGTCTCGGTGCTTTCTTTTATGCATATTGTTTTAAGTAGTAAACTACTACCAAAATCAATACCTTTACGCGAAAAAACTCCAGCATCACTTATAAATTTAATGGTGTGATTTTTGAAATAATAATTAATTTCAAATATATCACTTTTTAAATTTTCATTGTTTTCAAAGTATTGATTACTCATATTATCACCGCCTTATAAAGTAAAAACCTGAGTTTTGATCCCCAGGTTTTATGCTAGCTAAACTATTTAATTTCAACTTCAGCGCCAGCTTCAACAAATTTAGCTTTAAGTGCTTCTGCTTCTTCTGGTGTGATTTTTTCTTTGATAGGTTTTGGAGCACCATCAACAAGTTCTTTAGCTTCTTTTAAGCCTAAGCCAGTAACTTCACGTACTAGTTTGATAACACCAATCTTACCAGCACCTGCGTTAACTAATACTAAATTAACTTCGTTTGATTGTTCTTCTTCTGCTGCTGCACCGCCAGCCATAACTGCTACTGGAGCTGCTGCTGTTACACCAAATTCTTCTTCAATTGCCTTTACTAAATCGTTTAATTCTAAAACGCTCATTTCTTTAATAGCTGCAATAAATTCTTCATTACTAATTTTTGCCATTTCGTTTGTTCCTCCTAATTAATTATTCTTTTTCTGATACTGCTTTAATAACACATGCAAGTCCACGCATTGGAGCTTGTAGTACACTTAATAGCATTGAAATCATGCCTTCCTTGTTTGGTAGAGTTGATAAAGCCTTTAGGTCTTTTTCACTCATAACTTGACCGCTAACGATACCAGCTTTAACTGATAGTTTGTCATGGTCTTTTAAGAATGCATAAATAAGTTTTGCGGCTGTAACTTCATCTTTTGATGTTACAAGAGCACTTGGGCCTACTAAGTGTTCATCAACTGCAGAATAACCTGCTTGTGATGATGCACGGCGTAAAATGTTGTTTTTAACAACTTTCATTTCGCAGTTTTCAGCATGTAGCTTTCTACGAAGTTCAGTTACTTCAGCTACAGTTAATCCTAGGTAATCAACGAATACTGTTGATCCAGCTTGAGCAATTTTGTCTGCTACAACTTGGACCTCTTGTTGTTTTTTAGCGATTGTCGCTTCATTCATTGTTTTCACCTCCTGAAATTTTTCCTCGGTAGGAAATTAAGCTACAACGTAGCACCTACTGTCTACGGCAGAGACTTTTATACTATATACTATACTAATACGACTTTTTTAAAACTATTCAATAGTTTCCATAGCAACTTTGATGCCAGGACCCATTGTTGTTGTGATTGTAAAGTTTTGCATATAAACGCCCTTAACTGTTGAAGGTTTAATACGCATTAATTGACGATAAATTGTTTGAATATTCTCTTTTAATTTATTAGAGTCAAATGAAACTTTACCAACAGGAACTTGAATGTTACCAACTTTATCAGTACGATATTCAACTTTACCTGCTTTAAATTCTTTAACTACTTTTTCAATATCCATTGTTACTGTTCCAGTTTTAGGGTTTGGCATTAAACCTTTAGGACCTAAGATACGACCTAATTTACCAAGTTCACCCATCATATCAGGACTTGCAATAACAGTATCAAATTCAAACCAACCGCCTTTAATCTTTTCTAGATATTCAGTTTCACCTGCATAATCAGCACCTGCTTTTAAAGCTTCTTCAATTTTAGCACCTTTAGTGATAACTAAAACTCTAACTGTTTTACCAGTACCATTAGGTAATGATACGGCACCACGTAGATTTTGTTCAGCTTTACGAGGGTCGATATTTAAACGCGCTGCACATTCAACTGTTGCATCAAATTTAGCAATGTTTGTTTTTTTAACAAGTTCTACTGCTTCATCTAATGAATATCTTTTTGTACGGTCAACAAGCTTTAACGCTTCTTGATATTTTTTTCCTCTTTTTGCCATTATATATTTCCTCCTAAATGTGGTATAAACGGGATTTTCCTCCCACAATTAGATTCACACAATTTTGTGTTACAATCTATTTAGTTGTTTGAAGACTAGTCTTCAATCGCAATACCCATATTTCTTGCGGTTCCTGCAACGATATTTGCTGCTGCTTCTACTGTGTAAGCATTAAGATCTGGCATCTTCATTTGTGCAATTTCCATTAACTTAGCACGTTTAATTGTAGCAACTGTATTCTTTTTAGAGTTATCAGAACCTTTAGAAATGCCTGCTGCTTTCTTTAATAAGTCAGATGCAGGTGGGGTCTTTGTAATAAATGTGAATGAACGGTCATCATAAACGTAGATTTCTACTGGAATAACATAACCAATCATTCCTGCTGTTTTATCGTTAAATTGACTACAAAATTGTTGAATATTAACACCTGCTTGACCTAGAGCTGGACCTACTGGTGGAGCTGGATTAGCCTTGCCTGCTTGAATTTGTAGCTTAACGACTTTTTTAATTTGTTTAGCTTTTGCCACGAGACACACCTCCTTCATTTGTCTGTGTGATGTGGTTTATGAGTGATACAGTCACTCTCCCACATAGTTATTTAATTTCTGTATTTATAGTATAAGCGTCATTGCACGCGTCTATTATTATACTTTAATTTTGCCAATTTGTCAAACTAAAAACACTATATTTTAAAAGTACCACAATAAAATCCAATGAGTTTCACTTTATATTATAATTTTACTTGGTGATTTTTTCCTAAACAAACAAGAAAAAAGGCAATAAATTATCCGAATTTATTACCTATTTTTTGAATTTAAATTATTAACTCTTATAAATCTTTTTTCATATCAGCGAAACTTTGAGCAATCTTAAAGCCTGCAAATAAATAAATACGACGAGCAGGATTGTCAAGTCCAGTGAAGAATGTCATATACTTAGCACCATTGTGTTTTGAATATTCACAAAGCATGCAGAATAAGGCTTTTCCTAAACCTCCTCCTCTTGTTTCTGGA
Source organism: uncultured Mollicutes bacterium (assembly GCA_900538885.1). Taxonomy (GTDB): domain Bacteria; phylum Bacillota_I; class Bacilli_A; order ML615J-28; family CAG-313; genus UMGS75. The sequence goes on along the minus strand of UQAI01000002.1, from coordinate 67,807 downwards.
TCAACACAAATTCCATCTAAATGGCCACGACCGGTTGGTTCATTATACATTGGGCCAGTCCAACCTACCATTTGTCCATTGTGCGCCGCAATAAGGAAAGGATATGGTTTTTCACGTTTTAGGTTATTTCTGATAGCTCCTGCAAATCCAGGATTATCTATTTTATTACAAAATTCTTCGACTCCAAAGTGTTTATTTTCATCATATACTTCAACAGTAAAGCCTTCTTTTTTATTTTTTTCCATTCTTTCTAATACTGATTTTGGCATTTCATATTCAGCAAGTGGTAAATGGAAACCTTCATGAATGCTATTAATGTAATAATGATTATGTAATAAGAAGAAATATAGTTCAGAATTAATTCTTACAGCTGGTGCACCTGGATGCTCATGGTGGTCAGAATGAGGAATATACCAAGGATAGTTAATTTGACTTAAGAAAACAAATCTTGAGTATTTCATTCCTTCTTCCTTTATATATTCTTCAGCCATATCAAGTAAGGTTTTACCAATGCCTTGACGACGATATTCTTTTTTTACCATTATTGTATTTAAATATCCTGCTGCTTTTTCATTGCCTTTATCCATATCACGAATATTAGCACTGATAAAACCAACTAGTGTATTGTAATCATAAGCTAGGAAAGTTCCTTCTTTTTTAAAGAATCTATTTAAGAATAATATACGATTAAATTCGTCAAATGATATTTTTTTGAAAAAATCTTCTTCACATATTACTTCATAAAATAAATTGTAGACATCATGTTCTACATCAGGAATTCTTGTTTTTATTTCTTCATATTTAAAGTATTTAATATTCATATTAATAATTCTCCTTTTCGTATATTATTATATCTTATTATGTTTTTTTTAACAAACAGTTTACAAAGTTTTTTAGAAAAAAAAGCTATAAGAATATTTCATCTCATAGCTTTATTAATTATCCATTTAGTCTTTAATAGCTTGAACTTCATCAAAACGAAGTTCTTGAGGAGTTTGTCTACCAAAGAAATCAACTAGCACTGTTACTTTTTGATTTTCCATATCTATTGATTCAACATTAGCAGTTTGTCCTGTAAATGGGCCAGCCACTACATTGACAGTATCTCCAACTTTAAAGTCCATATTTACTTCTATAGTAATTCCACAATCACGAAGAATTGGAATTATCTCTTCATTTGGTAGAGGAACAGGCTTCGCACCACCACCACTTGATCCTAAGAAACCAGTAACCATTGGTGTATTACGAACAACAAACCAAGATTCATCGGTAACGATCATATCAACAAAAATATAACCTGGATATACTTTTTCAACAATTTCTTTAAGTTCTCCATTTTTCTTTTTTTCGTATCTTGTTGTCTCAGGAATCAAAACTCTAAATATGTAATCTTGCATATTCATCGAAACAATACGTCTTTCAAGATTTCTTTTAGCCGCTTGTTCCATGCCAGAATATGATTGTACTACATACCACGCACGTTCATTTTCAAAGCCAAAATCATTCATAACTATCGTCCGATATTATTTAAACAAATCAATAATTGACTCTATAGCCCAATCGCATAATGTGAAGAATAAAGCAAGCACTACAGAGAAGATGATAACTTTAACAACATTACCAAAGAATTCAACTTTTTTAAGGCCTTTAATGTGTTTAATTTCTGCTAAACTTGGAACAAAGAATGAAGATACTGACAAAATTAATGATACAGCACCTAAAACAACTAGTATCCATGCAAATTGTTTCCAATATTTACCAATAATGAATGCATCTTCAGGAATTGATAAATAAGTTTTTGAAAGTAGTAATACTCCAAGTTCAATTGCGAAAATAGCAAGTATTGCAAGAATTAAATTCTCCCATTTGTGTTCTCTTAGTAACACGCTCATCGCACGATTCTTTTTTTCGTTTTCAGCCATATGAAATTCCTCCTATTTAGTTTCTTTGTGAATAGTATGCTTATTGCAGCGAGGGCAATATTTTTTTACACTAATTCGTGTGGTTGTATTTAATTTATTTTTTTCAGTTATGTAATTTCTTGATAAACATTCTTCACATACTAAAATTACTTTTTCTCTCATAATTACAACACCACCTTGACTAATTAATTTTACTAGATAATGCCATTTTTGTCAAGCGTTTAACTTGTTTATATTGCAATCTTGTGCCTTTTCTTTTTAATTCTATCAACTGCAGAATATATTTGTTTTATATTCATCCCCAATAGCTCACTAATTTCTTTATATGTTTTGCCTTCTAGAAATCTCAAATTATAAATTTTCTGTTCTAATTTCGAAAGGCCAGTATAATCATATATTGAACTTTCCGCAAGTATCTTTGGTGTTTCCGCAGCCACATAAACGTACTCAAAATCTTCTAGCGGCATTATCTTTTCATTTTGTTTTTTGCGTAACATATCAATGAAACGATGATTAACAAGCATTTCAACATATTTAGTAAATGTCATCTTACTATTTATTTTATATGTTTTAATTGCTTTATTAACCATTAAAAGACCTTCTTGAAGAAAATCTTCTTTTTTATTTTGTTCAATTTTGAAATCTTTTATTATGCGAAGTACTAAATATCGATATTTCTTAAGTAAAATATCTATCGCTTCTACGCTATCATCACTTGCCATATATAAAAGTTCATAATCATTGTAATTAAATAGTTTATCCTTTTTCTCCCCTACCATCTATTTTTTTATCCCCTTTGTCTTAATATTTCATAAAAAATAATACTAGCACTCACTGATGCATTTAGCGATGTTACATGACCAATCATAGGGATATTAATCATAAAGTCACATTCTTCTTTTACTAGTCTGGAGATTCCCCTTCCTTCAGACCCAATAATTATTACTTTTTTTCCTAAGTAATCTTGTTCTTTATAATCAACAGAGCCTTCCATTTCAAGGCCAATTATCCAGTATCCATTTTCTTTTAATTCTTTGATAGTTTGAACCAAGTTTGTTACTTGGACAACATCAATATATTCAATGGCTCCTGTTGAAACTTTCGCTACAGTCGCATTTAAACTTACACTGCGATTTTTAGGAATAATAATTCCTTCCATTCCCGTCGCATCAGCAGTTCTAAGAATCGCCCCTAAATTATGGGGGTCTTCTAAGCCATCTAACATAATTAAACTTACATTTTCTTTATCTTTATTTTTTTCAATAACTTTATTTAATGATTGATAATGATATTCATCATTTATTTCCACGATAACACCTTGATGGTTTCCTTTTACCATTTTATCCATTTCTTTAAGTGGCATAAAAATTATTTTAGCATTTTTTACCACTTCATTTTTAGGGAGTTCATTTAAAACTTTTTCATGATTAAGATATATTGTTTTAATACTTCTTTTTTTTGTAATTGCTTCTTTAACTGTATTTTTACCAAAAATTAGCATATTTCTTCTCCCTTCTTGATAATTAGGTCCATTAAATAATTAAGTCTGTCGTTCATCTTCATTAAATATAAATATCCAATAACTGCCTCTAAGCCTGTTGACACCACATATGATGCTTGATCAACATTTTTACGATGGCTACTTGGAGCGTTATTGCGGCCTCTTAAATAAATTTTTTGTTCTTCTTCAGTCAGTTCATCTTTTATTTTTTCATATATTTTTTCATGTGAACTAGCACTCACAAATTTTAAACTTTGTTTTTTTAATTCTTTATTCTTGGTAATTCCTTTATCAATTAAATATTTTCTAATCACTAATTCATAGTATGCATCACCAATATATGCCAAATTAGCACCATTAAGTAGTTCATATCTCATTATAATTCAATACCTGCATTTGTGATTTTAGTTCTTAAAACATCAGCTGTTTCAAAATCTTTATTTTTACGAGCCTCATTCCAATTATTTACAAGTTCTATTTCTTCTTTTGCTAATGGCTTAACTAATGGATCTAAACCAAATATTGTGAACATATCATGAAGAGCAAGAAGTTCATTAAGAAGGGTTTCATCACTTGCATTTGGATCTCTCATACTCTTATTTATTGTTTTAACATGCTCATAAATAACAGTTAAAGCATTTGCGGTATTAAAGTCATAGCACATTTCATTTAAAAAGTTTTCCATATCGTTTGAACTAGCTTTTTTAAAGTTAAGTTTATTTTTAAGTTCTAATTTACGATATAAACTAACATAAGCCTTACGAAGTTTTTGCCATTCATTTGTCATACTTTGTAATGTTTCATCAGAATAACTAACATTTTGACGATAGTGATTAGCAAGAATAAATAAGCGATATGCTTGATAAGGATAGTTAGCTAGTACATCTTTTAGCCATACTACATTGCCTAGTGATTTACTCATCTTTTCACCCTTTAAATCGATTCTAGCATTATGTAACCAATAATTTGCGATGGAATTATGATAAAGGGCCATTGATTGAGCAATTTCATTTTCATGATGTGGAAACTTTAAATCAATACCTCCACCATGAATATCAATTTTATCACCTAAGATTTTATGAATCATGACTACACATTCTGTATGCCATCCTGGTCTTCCCGCGCCAAACGCACTATCCCATTTACAGCCAGTATCACTTGTTTTTTTCCATAAAGTAAAATCACGGGGATCTTCTTTTTGAAGATTAACATCAATTCTGGCACCCATATCTAGTTCTTCTAGTTTTTGATTACTTAACATTCCATATGATGGTACACTACGCACTCTAAAATAAACATCATCACCAGCAACATAGGCATTACCATTATCTACAAGTTTAGTAATAAAATCAAGAATTTCTGGAATGTTTTCAGTTACTTTAGGATGAATAATATCATTTTCACATCCCGCCTTATCACAAACTTCTAAAAAGGCCTTAATATAACGCTCACTAATTTCTTTTTCTGGAACCTCTTCTTCTAAAGCTTTTTTAATAATTTTATCATCAATATCTGTGAAATTTTCAACCATTGTTACTTTATAGCCGAGATACTCAAATAATCTTTTCACAACATCAAAGAAAATAACTGGGCGTCCATTACCAATATGAATATCATTATATACAGTAGGGCCACAAACGTACATTGATATTTCGTTTTCTTTGATTGGTTTAAATTCTTCAATGCTATTACTTAGCGAATTATATAGTTTTATTGTTTGTTTCATATTTTCACCTACTTTTTATCGTTTTCTTTATTTGAAAATAAAGTACAAATCAATAGAATCATACCAATTATTGCAAGAATTAATAATATAAATAGTATAATACCACAAATTGAATAATCAGCAGGAATTGGATTTTTTGAAGTTTCTTTCGCAAGAATATTAATCGAATTAGCTATTGCGAAAAGACCACCGCCAATAAAGCCAACTGTTATTAAGACAATACTTAAGATAAACATTTTGTTTTGTTTCATATATCCTATTCTCCTTTAAAAAAATAAGACCACAAGAAACTTGTGGTCTTAAATAAACATAAGCGTCTAGCGTTCGATACAAATGTACGATTAACGTTTTGAGAATTGAGGTGCACGACGTGCTTTCTTTAGACCGTATTTCTTACGTTCAGTACTACGAGGGTCACGAGTAATAAGTCCAGCCTTCTTTAATGGTCCACGGAAATCGGGATTAACTAACATTAAAGCTCTAGCTATGCCTAAACGAATAGCACCTGCTTGACCGCTAATACCACCGCCACAAACGTTTACTAGGATATCATATTGAGTTCCTACACCTGTAATAGCAACAGGTTGTAAAACGTCTAGACGAGTTGCGGCAGAAGGAATGTACTCTACGAAATTACGACCGTTAACTTCAAACTTGCCAGTTCCTGGAACTAAACGAACACGTGCAATTGAGCTTTTACGACGGCCAGTAGCTTGATATACTGCTTTTTCCATATTTTACCTCCTACTTAATCTCTAATGGGAATTTTTCAGGCTTTTGAGCAGCTTGTTCGTGTTCTGGGCCTACATACACAAATAGACGACGGTACATATTATCACCATTTACGCCTTTTGGTAACATTCCTCTAATAGCTAATTCAACAATTTTTTGTGGTTGCTTGTCTAACATTTCTTGAGCTGTACGAGTTTTTAAGCCACCTGCATATTGAGAGTGACGATAATACTTCTTACCTTCAAGTTTGTTACCTGTTAAAGCAACTTTTTCGGCATTTACAACGATTACATAATCTCCACCATCAATGTGAGGAGTATATGTAGGTTTGTGTTTTCCTTTTAATACTGTAGCGACTGCAACACCTAAACGACCAAGTACTAGTCCTTCGGCATCAATCACGTACCATTTACGATTTTCTCTTGCGTTTTCCGCAGTTTGCATATATGTTGTACGCATTTTATTTTTCCTCCTAATTTAGCTTTTTGCTTTTGAGGGCTTAAGTTTGTGGGTGCCTTTCGGCTAATGTATCGGTAATATTATACACCTTTTTGCATTAATTGTCAAATGTAATACCTATATAGATTTAAGCTCTCTGCTTCAACATTTATTAAAGTATTGTTTTTTGAATATAATTACCATTTATAATTTTACTCTTGGTTGTACTAACAAAAGCAAATGGATCAATATTATGAATTAGTCTTAAGTATTCATGAATTTCATAGGCTGAAACATATATTTCAAGCACTTTACGATCAGATAGAGTATAACCACCAACTGCTTCAAAAATAGTAATGCCATGATGAAATTTTTTGATTAAGACATTTCTGATTTCATCACCTTTAGATGTGATTACTTCAAGTCTTGTAATCTTATAACTTGTATAAATTGTATCAATTACTTTTAGGGTTGTTACTAATCTAATTAATGTATATAAAACATTTTCAACACTAAAGATACTAGAAGTTAAAACAATAATTGAATCACAAATTGATGAATATCTTGTAAATGCGATACGTTTCTTTTGTTGTAGGTAACAAGCAACAATATCCATACCGCCACTTGAACCGCCTGATTTTAGACATAGAGAAATACCAAAACCAGTGATACCACCACCACATAGAGCTAGTAATATTTTAGTACCTGTGTCTAGACTATTTTGAATTTCTTCAAAAGCTGCAGTATTTTCCATTATGGGATTAGTAGTAAAAATATTTAAGTTTCCTGTTCTTATTGCTTCAACTATGCCCATTCCTTTACCATCACCAATTAGCAGACTAATTAGCGGACTATTCGTAAAGTTTGTAAGTAAACTTGCCATAAGAGTTTGTAACACAACTGATACAACCGTTAAAATAGCATATCGTTTACTCACACCACGCCAACCTAAAATGATTAGTGGTGTATTAATTAATCCAATGGTTAAACCTAAATATTTTTGAAGGTTTGGTCCTCCCCAAAGTGAAGGTAGTTTTACAATAATTTGTGAAATTCCGGCAACTCCACTAGAGAAAAAACCACCAAGTTGTAAAAACCAAACAATACCAAATGAATAGACAATGGTACCAATTGTTACTAAAGCATACGATTTAATTTTTCTTTTTAAAGATTCTTTTTTAATATATTCTTCATTTTCAATTTCTGCTGCTTGTTTTTCTTGAAGTGAAACTAAATTATTATTTTTTGTTTTCATATTACTTTTAAAGCTTTCTTGCCTTTCTTGATATTATGATATTTGTTACTTCACGATTGAACCACTAGGTACTTCTTTTACTTCAATGATTTCAAGTTTGTCATTGTTTGAAGCACAAAGAACCATACCATATGATTCAACTCCTCTAATTTTAACAGGTTTTAAATTAGTTACAACTATAACTTTTTTACCAATTATTTCTTCAGGTTTGTAGTTTTTCGCAATACCTGAAACTATTTGCCTAACTTCATCACCAATTTTAATTTGGGACACCAATAATTTATCGGCATTTTCATGACGTTTTGATGAAATTATTTCACCAATTTGAAGATTTACTTTTGCGAAATCATCAATTGTTATTTCACTAACTTTTTTCTCTTCTTTTGGCGCAGTAGGAATTGGCGTTTCCTTTTTTACTTTTTCAAGTTCTACTGCGACATCAAGACGTTTGAATAATGGTTCAATTTTTTGAACTTTTATATTTTTATATTCTTTACCAAAGCATAATCCATTAATATTTAAAGGTTCATTTTCAATTCCTAAACTATAAAGGATTTTTGGTGCACTTTCCACAAGACATGGTGATACAAGAATTGCAACAATTCTTAGTGTTTCCACTAAATGGTACATAACACTTGCTAGTTCTTCTTTTTTAGCTTCATCTTTACTTAAAGCCCAAGGAGCTGTTTCATCAATATATTTGTTAGCTCTTCTTACAATTGTCCAAACAGCTTCTAATGCATCTTGTAATTCAAAAGCTTCCATTTTTTGTTGATATTTAGTGATATTCTCGTTGCACACAGTTTCAAGGGCTTCATCAAATGAAGTTACATGTCCACAAGAAGTTGGAACAACACCACCAAAATATTTTTCAACCATCGAAACAGTACGACTAACTAAATTTCCTAAGTCATTAGCAAGATCATTATTATAACGTTCAAAGAAACGTTCATAACTAAATAATCCATCATTACCAAGCGGTAACTCTTTAGTTAAATAATATCTTAAAGCATCAACACCATAATTATTAACAATATCCATTGGATAAACAATATTACCTTTAGACTTTGACATTTTACCATCACGATTTAAAATCCAACCATGTACATATAATTTATAGTTAATTGGTACATTTAAAGCCATTAACATAATTGGCCAATAAATGGCATGGAATCTTAAAATATCTTTACCAACTATTTGATAGATATGATCATTATTAACCCAATATTTTTGATATAAGCTATCATCTTCTTGCATAAATCCTAGGGCAGTTAAATAATTTGATAACGCATCAATCCAAACATAAATTACATGTTTAGGGTTACTTGGCACACTTATGCCCCAGTTAAATGAAGTTCTACTTACGCATAAATCTTCAAGGCCACCCTTAATGAAAGAAATTACTTCATTTCTTCTCGTAGATGGTTGAATAAAATCCGGATGATTTTCGATAAATTCTAATAAACGTTTTTGATATTTTTTCAAGTTTAAAAAATAACATTCTTCAGAAATTAACTTAGTAGGCTTACCACAATCAGGACAAGTATCACCTTCACCAAGTTGAGATTTTGGAAAATATGCTTCACAAGAAACACAATAATTGCCTTGATATGATCCTAAATAAATGTCGCCAGTCTTAAGTAGTTGTTCAAATATTTTTTGAACTGCTTCGACATGGTTTTGATCTGTTGTTCTAATAAAATAGTCGTTAGTGATCTTTAAATTTTGCCACAAAGTTTTAGTTCCTTCAGCAATCTTATCAACAAAAGTTTGAGGACTAATTCCTGCTTTTTCGGCTGCTTCCGCAATCTTTAATCCATGTTCATCCATACCAGTTAGATAAAAAGTATCTCGTCCCATACTACGATTATATCTAGCTAACGCATCACAAGCAACAGTAGTGTAACTATTTCCAATATGAACACTACCACTAGAATAATAAATTGGGGTTGTTATATAACATTTTGACATATTTCTATCTCCTATCTATCCATTAATTAACTAAGATATTATAGCATATTCATATTTTTTTGGAAAGTAAATTATCTTATAAGCATTAAAGTTTTTTATTTTACTTGCTTTTTCTTTTGCCAAAGACAAAGTCTTACAATAAAAATTGTTAAAATAATTGCCATTAAGATCCCCGCAATAACCACTACCACAAAATAATTATCCAAATAGCATTCAATATCTCCCCCACAACCTATGACATTGTTTTCAATAATTTCAAATTTTACTTCTTTAATTGATTCATTTCCACTTGAATCAACTGCTGTTACTTTAAATACATATTCACCAGGTTTAGTAATTCCTTCATTATGGTATTCGACCCCATTAAGAGTTACACTAATATCAATATTTCCATCAAAGTTATCTAACACCTCATAGTCTAGTTTTTCTATTTTTAGATACTTATTTCCCTCTTTAATATTGTGAATTTTAATAACTGGCGGTGTAATATCACAAACGATTATTTCCGTATCGAACGCGCTTGTTTTATTATTACTTGCATCAATTCCATAATATTTGATTACGCCTTTATGTCCCCTAACTATTGCTTTTTTCCATTCATCACGTGATACTTCCTGACTTTCAAGATAATATGTAAAATTAATTTTAGGGTTTTTATCAATATTATCACTAATACTAACTAACTTGGAAAAATCAAAATTAATGGCTTCTTGATCCGTTATTTCTATATTTTCAACATTATTAATTATTGGTGGTGTAGTATCTAAAACCTCAATTTTCGTCTCGTAATTTTGCGTTTTATTACTGCTTTTATCCTCTACGTAATATCTTACAATTACTTTTTTTCCTCGTAATAGTGCATCTATTTGGTCTTCTATTTCTATATTTTCACACAAATATGTAATTATAAATCTAGGATTAGAATCATAGTCATCGGTTACTGTTACATAATTCATAAAGTCAAAATCTGCAATTTCTACATCTTTTATGTTAATTTCTTTGGGATAATCAACTGTTGGTGCTTCTACATCTTTTATTTCAATTATTATTTCAAATTCATCACTAGCATTACCACTACTATCTAAACTTTTTATGACAACTTTAGCTTGGACATGAGTTAATAAATATTCTAAAAAAAGATTTTGATTATTAATTAATTTATTATCAACATCATAATAAGTAATCACAACCTCAGGAGTTTTATCATAATTATCGCTAGCCACAAAATACTCAGTAATTTTAAAATCACGTAATTTATTACTTTCAACACTTATATTATTACTACCTGTAATCACAGGCGAAGTTGTATCAACCACTTCTACCACTTTGGATAGTAAAATATAATCAGCATTTACTTTGTCATAAATTGCAATTGTCACTACTTGACTCCCTAGATTTTTATTATTAATTTTATCTTGAAAAAATAAATCATATTCATTTTCATTACGATTTGTAATATTAATATCATTAACAAAAAGAGGAATTTCATCATAAACTTCTAGTTGGTATTTATCAACATTCCAATCAACTTTAATTTTTTCACTCCATTTAAATTCCGTTGAAATCTCTTGATTATAAATATCATATAATGAAACATTAATGCCTGTGGTTAAAGATTCAAAATTACCATTTCTAAAATAATCATAAATATTTGTTATTTTCTTTCTTGTTTCAAAATAAAACTCCCCTACATTATTCTTATATCCTGAATAGTATCCTTCAGATAAATTATCTTTATGAAGTTGAAATCTCAAATATCCACCCAAAACATATTCATTAATAATTGGTGATTCATATATTGAATTATTAGTAATTTGTCCATATCTATCATTTTTCATAATTGGAACAAAAGCATTATCATTACATTTAATGATAACCTTAGTTTCATTTAGTTTACTAAAGTTTTCTAAATTAATTGTCAGTTTTATTTCTTCTCCAGCATCATATGAAATTTTATTAAATATTAAATGTACTTTAGTTGTACTAGATGCATATACATTTTTTCTATATAATAAGGAAAGAAAGATTAACACTACAATTGTCAATAATTTTTTTATTCATATTTTTCACCTCTATTTCATATATTATATAAAATAGTTTTATAGAAAAAACACGAAAAAAGGTACAAACGTACCTTTTTATTATTTTTTATTCAAAATCATCATTATTTAGCTGTAATTGTTAATCTAATTACAACCTTAGAATTGAGTTTGTATCTTCCTTCTACTACTATTAATCCTGTATTATTTATATGAAAAGTACCAATTGAACTTACTTTTTCGTAATTATTAGGCGGAAGAATTCTCCAGTCATATAATGAATTTAATGGATATGGCGAATTTTCATCAGTCAATCTAATTTGATATAATTGTCCACTCTCAGCATAATTAACTGTATCAACAATATCAATTGTTAAATCTTCAATCCTATTATCCTTTTTCACTATAAATTCTTTAACAAAAACAATAGTTGGGTTACTTTTGTGTACTGCCATTATTTTAACAGTTCCAGCATTTTTACCAAATAAAGTTCCATATGGTGATATTGTAGCTATTGATTCATCACTTGAATACCAATCATAATCAAGTCGTGACAAAGACGGAACTTCTATAAATGTACTATCAAAATAAATAAATCTAGTAAATCCAATTGTCACAGTTATCCCCTGAAACGCTCCATTATTATACCTTACCTCGCTACCATAAAGTGTATCAGCACTAGGATCAGTTATCAAATACTTACTACCAGAAACTGTAATTAGTCTTTCAAACTCAATTATAACGCTGCCTGAATCATAGTTATTGAGATATCCTATATAATATTCTCCAGCATCTAATGTAAGAATTGTCACGGTATATGGATTTTCTTCATCTAACAAACTAAGCATTTGTGTACTAAAAGTATATAAGTTGCGAGCACTATTATAATTAACTTTAATTACAATAATTGAAACTTTATTTTGTAAACTTCCTAAGTAATTTGTGGAAATAACAAATTGACCCTTTTGTTCAAGAATTAATGATTTAAATTTATCACCTCTTGTTTCCTCATTGAAAACAACAGCTGTATCACTTCCTGTTTCAGACAAATTAAACAAATTTAAGTTTGAACTTTCCTCAGTATTTTCAATTCTAAGTATCAATTTATTTAATCCTTCTTGATAAAAATTAATACTTAGATAATAATATCCAGTTCTTGGTAAAAGCACTATCATACTATTATCACCATACTCGTTGGTTGCAACATTTTTATAGTCTAATTCATTATCAATTTTTTTCATTGGTGTTATTTTATTTTCATTATCATAGACTCTAATACAATTTAATGGATACGTAACTGTTGTACCATCTTTCATTTCACCGCTTATCGTAAACCTATAAAAACCAGGTTTGTCATCATTAACAAAATAGTAATCAATAATGCCATTAAAATTATTCAGTAATATATCATTATCGCAATTTTGACTTAAATATATTGTGGTTCTTGATTGAATTTTGAAATTTACTGTGTTTAGTTCATCACTATCATTTATAACTTTAAGATAGTATTTTCCTATTGGTAGTTGCACAATGGTATGCATAATGTTATCATTATTATCTATATCAGTTGTTTTAACTATATTATAATTTTCTGATAATATTTCAAAATTAACTTTTGATGTCCCTTGAACTAAAAATTCATAATTTTTAGCATAATTTACATTTAGTTCGTAATATTTAATTTGACTATTTGATAAAGATATTTCACGATTTATTGTAGGCGTATAACTTCCCATTGAATATGTGTCATCAACAACTATTTCTTCAATTCTTCGACAATATAAGCATTTAACAAATAGTTTATTTTTAGCTTCTGCTACTACTAGCATTTCTGCGTTTGTTCCTCCATAATGATCACAACTTTTATATTCTCTTACGTAACTGCCACGATATGAACCATCTGCGTCCAAACTTACATTTCTTTTAACTCCATTACATAATGCACAAATTAAAGATTTTGTTCCATCTTCTTCTATTCTTTTCATCCATACATGATCAATTTCATCATGGAATCCCCTTGTCACACTAACTCCAGCAATATCTTTATATGTAATATCACATTTTCTATCAATTATTTTTCCATACCCCATCAGTGCATCTGTGTGATGCCCTTTATCTTTTGGTATTTTAGAACAACAGTTATCGATATCATTTAAGCCTAATACATGACCAATTTCATGTGCACCTGTACGTTCATATGAAATTGCTAGTTCTTCTTTACTATGTAGATTATTAAATGCTCCTGGCGACACTTTCATGTACCATTTATCATAATGATAATGCTCAGTTATACTGCCCGTTGGTATTTTAATTGAAGAATCCAAATGGTATGTTGAAGCTAAATTACTTTCATGAGCATATTCTGGATAAATAATTAGATTATTGTCTTCTTCAGTTCCTTCGACAATATTAATTATACGATTTTTTGTCATATTGCCATCTTCATCATAAGTATAATAATACACATCATTCCATTTTTTCATACTGTTAACATAAGCAGTTTTCACTTCTTCAGCCATTGTAGCACTAACTTCAGAATTCCAGGTTATGTCTCTACCTTTTTCACCTACTTCTGAAAAATAATATTTAATTGTTGTGACATCTTGTGGTAAATGGTAATATTTATGAATTCCATTTGTATCTTTTAAATCTTCTTCATTTAAATAATACCATAATTTATCATCACTTTCACATTCATCATAATCAACTAATAGTAACCTTCTATGTGCATTAATTCTAGTACTTGTAATAGTAAACAAGAAAATAACTATTCCAAACACCATTAAACCAAATATTGTTTTTTTATTCAAGTTCTCCTTTCACTAGTGCAGTTATAATATCAAGGTTAATTCTAACTTTTGTATATACTACATATGTATATTTTGAACTATATGGATTTTCATCTAGGGTTGGATCTTCTCTAGCATATGGTTCTAATATTTTGAAGTATTGTCTTACTTCATCTGGAAAAACATATGTACTTTTTTCTAGTTCACCTGTTATTGTGCTATAAGTTTTTTGATAATTATCAAAAACAATATCTTTACTTTGATCTTCATTTATTTCTAACTGATGAGTCCAAAGATAATTAAAATTTGTAAAAAACACATTTTGAACTCCATGAATATTAAAGTGTGCTAAAGATAAATTTTTACGGTAGAACAATAATAAATTATTACCTTTTCTAAAATTTCCAGGTCCTAAAAGTCCATCAAACATATCCTGATAATATTTAATTTTTCTATTATATGTTTTATTATTTATTATGTCCTTTTCTACTTTTATAATGTAGACTTTGTATTTAAAAAATATTTTTTTACCACCATACGTTGTTGGTATGTCTTCTTGTTTATCATACCTTAACCATGTTCCTTTTTTACTTGATTCATAAGATAACCAGCCTGGTGTTTCTGTTATTTCAGGATCAAAATATCCACAATAATAATAGCTTTTATCATCAATTAATCTAGTTGTATAAAAGGTATGAGTACCATCTTGTATTCTATTAACTTCATCCTCAAAATCATACGTAATCATATCCCTTTTCATATAAGTAAGTTCTAATATCCTACTAACATTTTCAAAATCTTCATCATAATTTGTTGTTGTTTTAATACAACCTGGCAAGGCAAATGCTAACACGATCATCATTAATAATAAAAATATTTTTTTCATTCAAGTTCTCCTTTCTCATTATTATATGCTATTATAAAGCATCATTTACCATAATTGTAACATATCAGATATTTTATTTCAAGAAAAGAAGTAAAAAGGGCACTTCATACCGAAATATGAAGTGTGTATTCTTTATGATAATCTTTTTATTAAACTTTCATAACCAGCATACATTGATTTAGTCATTTTGAAAGCATCTTCGATTGGGGTTGCTACAACCTTATTATCAAAAATACCCATACATAGGCCGCCTTTACCTGCTACTAGTTCTTCTACAGCTGCTGAGCCTAAGCGACTAGCTAAATTTCTGTCATATGCGGTTGGACATCCACCACGTTGAATATGGCCAAGTACTGTTGCTCTTGCACTATATCCTGAATGTTCCTCAATCTTTTTCGCAAGTTCATGAACATCAGTAATATGTTCAGTAATTATGATAATGATGTGTCTACGATTTTCTTCTTTATATTTTTTACACATATCAATTACTGTTGGAAGATCAAAACCAGTTTCTGAGGTTATAACCATATCAGCACCACCTGCAAGAGCAGATGCAAATGCTATATCTCCACAATAACGGCCCATTACTTCAACTATTGAACATCTTTGATGAGAGTTACAAGTATCACGTAATTTATCGATTGCATCTAGTGCTGTATTTACAGCTGTGTTAAAGCCAATTGTATATTCAGTTGATGCAATATCATTGTCAATGGTTCCAGGAAGACCAATACAATTTAATCCCATTCTACTCATTCTTAAAGCACCATGATATGTGCCATCTCCACCAATTGTTACTAAGGCATCGATTCCAAGTTTTCTTAGGTTATCAATTCCTATTTGGGTAACTTCAGGAGAAGCAAATTCTTTTAATCTAGCAGAACCTAAGATAGTGCCACCTCTATTAATGATATCAGTAACTGAAGAACGATCCATCTTAACAATGTTACCTTCAACTAAACCGCGGTATCCATCATATATTCCATATACGTCAATACCAAAATTTAGTGCTGTTCTGACAACGGCACGAATAGCAGCATTCATACCAGGAGCATCACCACCAGAAGTTAATACACCGATTGATCTTATTTGTTTTTTAGGATCTTTTGTCTCCATATTTATTCCTCCTAACCCTACTAATTTTTTTCCTTAACTATTATACTAAATTTGTTACAAAAAATAAACTTATTCGCTTTTATTTGACAGGCTTTAGTCCCCAAATACGATCTGCATATTCTTTTATACTACGATCTGCAGCAAATCTGCCTGCTTCACTGATATTAACAAGTGACATTTTGTTGAATTTTAACTTATCTTGGTAGATAGTATCCATCTTTTGATAAGTATCCATATAACTTTCAAAATCCGCAAGACACATATATTGGTCTGCTATACCATTACTTGTTAATAGGTAGTCCGCAATATTTTCAAAACTTTTTCCCGCAAATCCTTTTTTAAGACTTGCTATTATTTTTCTAATTTCGCTATTATTATTGTAATAATATGTTGAATTATATCCATGTTTCCATAGTTCATCTACTTCTTTGGCAGTCATACCAAAAATAAAGATGTTATCATCACCAACGGCATCACAAATTTCAACATTGGCTCCATCCATCGTACCAAAGGTTATGGCACCATTAATCATAAACTTCATGTTACCAGTTCCACTTGCTTCTTTTCCGGCTAATGATATTTGTTCACTAATTTCACTGGCTGGCATTAATTTTTCAGCTAGAGTTACACAATAGTCTTCAACAAACACTACATTAAGTTTCTTTTTAATTTCTGGATGCATTTCAATATCACGTGAAATATAATTAATTAATTCAATAATTTCTTTAGCACGGTAATATCCTGGTGCTGCTTTCGCTCCAAAAATAAAGGTTTGAGGGGTTACATCTAAGTTGGGATTTTCTTTCAATTTATTGTATAAACTAATTATTTTTAAAACATTTAATAATTGTCTTTTATATTCATGAAGTCTTTTAACTTGCACATCAAATCTTGTATATGGGTCAATTATTATACCTTGTTTACGATAAATTGAATTAACGAAATCACATTTATTTAAATATTTGATTTTTCCCAATTCTTCTAAAACTTTTTCATCATCCTCGTATTTTCTAAAATCTTTTAAACGACTTGCATCTTTATACCAAGATGTTCCAATTGAATCATTTAAAAGAGCCGATAAACGCGGATTAGATTGATGAAGCCATCGGCGATGAGCAATACCATTAGTTACGTTTGTAAACTTGTTTGGTGTCATTTCATAGAAATCTTTAAAGATACTATTTTTAATAATATCACTATGTAGGGCCGATACTCCATTAACCGTATGACTCGCAATAACACTTAAATTAGCCATTCTAATTCTACCATTTCCCACAATAGCCATACGATTGATTTTATTCCAATCATTAGGATTAAGTTTTTGAATTTCTAAAACATAACGACGATTAATTTCATAAATAATGCTGATAATACGGGGAAGTGTTCTAGCAAGTAAAGCTTCATCCCAAGTTTCAAGGGCTTCTGCTAAAACGGTATGATTGGTATAAGCTAAACACTTAGTCACAATATCCCATGCTTCATCCCAACCAAAGCCATGTTCATCCATTAATAAACGCATTAATTCTGGCACACAAAGAGCAGGGTGCGTATCATTAATATGGATTGCGGCATAGTCTGGTAAAGTGTGTAAATCTCCATATCTTTTAACATGATCATTTACAATATTTTGCATGGAAGCACTTACCAAGAAATATTGTTGTTTGAGTCTTAGAGTCTTTCCTTCATAGTGATCATCTGATGGATAAAGAACCTTTGATATTAACTCAGCTTTAGCGTTTTCTTCCATTGCGGTGAAATAATCGCCTTGTGAGAATGACTTCATGTCAAATTCAGTTGCATTGCGAGCTCTCCATAGACGAAGAGTTGAAATAGCATCGCTATCGCCGCCTGAAATTAATAAGTCGTATGGCATTGCTTCTACTACCTTATCATCATGGTATTCAACCTTCATTTTTCCATCCACATATTTTTCACTAATCCATCCACCAAAATGAACCTTTAACGCTCTATCACTACGAGGAACAAGCCATACTTCTCCCCCTGGTAGCCATACATCTGGCATTTCAGTTTGCCATCCATTTACTATTTTTTGTTTAAATAAGCCATATTCATAACGAATTGAAAAGCCTGTAGCGGGGTACGCTAAAGATGCAAGGGAATCCATATAACATGCAGCGAGGCGACCTAATCCACCATTACCAAGTCCTGCATCATTTTCTTGTTCATAAACATCATCTAATTCAATTCCATAATCTTTAAGAACTTTGGCATATTTGTCAACAACTCCTAAATTATAAAGATTTGTTTTTAGACTGCGACCTACTAAAAATTCCATACATAAATAATAAATACGTTTAGCTTTTTGTTCTTTAACTTTTCTATTATATTGTTTTTTCTTTTCTAGTAAGATATCTACTACAGTCATACTTACAGCTTTATATATTTGGTCTATACTTGCGTCTTGAGGAGAAACCCCAAAATAGTTGGAAAGTTTATCTTCAAGACGTTTTTTCACATCATGTGTTTCTACTGATCCTGTTGTCATTTCATTACCTTTCTATTTAAATAGTTATTAACTATTTAAAATTTTGTCATACATTGAAACATATTTCTTAGCACTACTGCTCCATCCAAAATCAACATTCATTGTCTTTCCGACTTTCTCGTTCCAAGTAGGTTGATGATAATCATTCACAGCTCTTCTAATCATGTTTAACATCTCATGATAATCCATTCCTGTAAAAGTATAACCATTTCCATTTGTTTTACTATAATCAATAATACTATCTTTTAATCCACCTGTTTCTCTAACCATTGGGATTGCACCATAACGTGCTGCTATCATTTGTGATAAGCCACAAGGTTCAGACGCTGATGGCATTAAGAATAAATCAGCAGATCCATAAATCTTACGTGATAAATCTTGATTAAATGCAATAACTGCTCTAAATTTATTATGATATTTAACTTCCATATCTTTTAAGTATCCTTCATAATATGGATCACCAGTACCAAGAATTACAAGTTGAATATTCATTTCCATAAGTTCGTTAAAGCCTGCTTTAATAAATTCTAAACCTTTATGTCCAACAAGTCTTGTTACCATTCCAATCATTGGAACACTTTCATCAACTGGTAAATTTAACATTTTTTGTAATTCAACTTTATTTAGACCTTTACTTGTAAAATCATTACGATCATAATTTGCGAATAAAGCTTTATCCTTGGCTGGATTATAAAAGTTTTTATCAATACCATTTAAAATACCAACTAATTTATTTTCGGCCTTAATTCGGTTAATTTCATCTTCCAAGCCATGAGCATACTCAGGTGTACAAATTTCTTCCGCGTAACTTGGACTAACTGTTGTCACATAGTTTGCGGCTTCCATTGCTCCTTTCATAATATTGATTGAACCACGATATTCAAAAATGTATGCATCATTAATAGAGATACCAAATACATCTTCAATAATATCATCATCAAATGAGAATAAGCCTTGATACTCAATGTTATGAATAGTAAATATTGTTTTAACATTCATTAAACGAACATCACCATAATATAAAGTACGTAAATAAATTGGTACGAGACCTGTTTGCCAATCATGAACATGAATAATATCTGGCACTTCATCTAAGTATAGCATTACATCGATTGCGGCTTTACTGAAATATGCAAAACGTTCACCATCATCAAAATAGCCATATAGATTATCACGTTTAAAATAATATTCATTATCGATAAAGTAATACTTTACATTTTTTTCTTCATACTTAAAAATACCACAATATTGTTTACGCCATGATAGGTTAACGGTAGTTTGTCCAACATAGACAAGTTTATTACGATACTTTTCATTTATTTTTGAATAATATGGTAAGATTACGGTAAGTTCGTATTCACCTTTAGTTTGTTTAGCAATACGTAAAGGAAGTGAACCCACAACATCACCTAAGCCACCTGATGCGATAAATGGTTGACATTCAGAAGCGATAAATGTAATCTTTTTAACTGTTTGTTCTTTACTATTCATATATAAATATCCTCCTAGATAGAAAATTATTCTTTATTATTTTTTTTCATTAACTGATTATTATACCATCGCATTTTTACTTAAATAGTATGGTATTTTTTCACATCCTGCAAGATGATTACGATCTCTAATCGCAACATTCTTATCCGTAATTACGCACTCTAATGTTACATTATTACCTGTAATAGTATCTTGCATTAAAATTGAATTTTTAACTACTGTTCCTTTACCAACTTTTACACCTCTAAAAAGAATGCTATTGATAACGGTTCCTTCAATTTCACATCCGTCAGCGATAAAACTATTTTCAACTTTAGCATCATTTCCATATCTTGTTGGAGCTGAGTCTCTAACCTTAGTGTAGATGTGGTGATCTTCTTGTTCAAAAATAGCCTCACGAATACTTGGATCAAGTAGTTTCATATTATTTTTGTAATAGTCTTCCATTGAAGTAATTGGTAAATAAATTCCTGTATATTTATATCCATATACTTTTAAACTAGATATATTATTTAATATTATGTCTCTTTCAAAGTTATTTAAACCTAATGAAATAGCTTCATCAACTGCACTTTGTAAAAGACGACGACTCATAACCCAAACATTAATACCAACTTTAGCTTTTTTGCCTTCATCTGATGTTAATGTTCCTTTAGTAATTCTCCCATTATCTGAAACCTCAAAACTCATATGATTTTTAAGTGTACTTGGAACTGTGCATTCTTGATATAGCACTGTAATATCTGCTTGTCTTTCAAGATGTTCATTAATTACTTTTTCAAAATCAATAACATTAACACTATCACAATCCATTAAAACAATTATATCATCTTTAACTTTTGAGATAAAACCTCTAATTGTTTTTAAGGCTTCTAAGCGATTAGTATAAAGGAAATCACTCTTATAGTTACTAAATGGTGGAAAAATTGTTAAGCCGCCATTACGACGTGATAAGTCCCAATCTTTACCTGAACCCACATGGTCCATTAATGACTGATAATTCTTTTGTGCTATTACCGCAACATTAACGATGTCGGCACAAACAATATTAGAAAGAGCAAAGTCAATTAAACGATAACGTCCTCCAAATGGTAAGGAAGCAGTTGTTCTTTTACGGGTTAACTCATCTAACATTTCATTTTGTAAATTCGCAAAAATAATACCTGCAGCGTTCATCTTATTCCTCCTTTCTAACGTCGTGTTCAATATTAGAGCCTGCTTCAACAATTGCACCTGCATCAACCTTAACATCACGGCCTATAACCGCAATTTTAACGCCTTCTGCTTTTTCAGCTCCTACTATGGCTTTTTTACCAATTATAACATTTTCATCAATAATACTATAATTAATCTTCGCACCTTTTTCAATTGTAACATTTGAGAAAATTACGCTATCTTTAACTACAGCACCTTTTTCAATTACTACCTTAGAGCCAATTGTACTATTAATAACTGTACCTTCAACCTTAGCTCCACCAGTAATTAATGAATTAACAATTTTAGCATCTTCACCAATATATTGTGGTTCGATCCCAATATTACGAGAATGAATTTTCCAATGTGGATTATAGATATCAAATTTAGGGTGTTCACCAATTAAATCTTGGTTTGCTTCCCATAAACTATCAATTGTACCAACATCTTTCCAGTATCCTTTAAACGGATAGGCTACCATCTTTTCACCGGCATTTAACATATTAGGAATAATATTTTTGCCAAAGTCATTTTGTGATTTAGGATCTTCATTATCCGCTTTTAAGTATTCTACAAGTTTTTCTTTTTTGAAAATATAAATTCCCATTGAAGCTTTATTACTCTTTGGCACTTTTGGCTTTTCTTCAAATTCTACAATACGATTATTCTCATCAGTATTCATAATACCAAAACGGCTGGCCTCACTTAGTGGCACTTCAAGTACCGCAATAGTACAGTCCGCATTATTTTTAATATGATACTCTAACATTTTGTTATAGTCCATTTTATAAATATGGTCTCCTGATAAGATTAAAACATGTTCAGGATTATATTTTTCAATATAACCAATATTTTGAAAAATAGCATTAGCTGTGCCTTTATACCAGTCCATACGATCTTTAGCTTGATAAGGTGGTAAAATTTGAACTCCACCATATGTACGGTCTAGATCCCAAGGTTGACCATTACCAATATATTCATTTAAGATTAGTGGTTGATACTGAGTAAGTACTCCAACAGTATCAATATTTGAATTTACACAATTTGATAAAGTGAAATCAATAATTCGATATTTCGCACCAAATGATACGGCTGGTTTAGCAACCTTTGTGGTAAGTGCGTATAAACGGCTTCCTTGACCACCAGCTAATAACATTGCAATACATTTTTTACTATTATACATATTCTATTTTACCTTTCTTAATATTATTCCTGAACTATATGGTATTGATATCACTAGTTCATTATTCTCTACTTTATATTTTTGGCCTTTTAAGTGGTGAGTACCACCATATTCTTCATCATCACTTGCAAGTATGATTTCATACTCACCATTCTCTACATCTGAAATTTTATAATCAAACCACATATTAAATGAGAAGTTTAGGATAACTAACATCTCTTCGCCTTGTGACATTCTTGCATAGGATAAAACATTTCGTGTATTATCATTTACAACTAACCATTTAAAGCCATCCCAGTTATAATCATTCTCATATAAAGCAATTGATGTTTTATATAAATTATTTAAATGTTCATTATATTTTTGAAGTCCTTGATGTTGTTGATATTGTAAGACTGACCAATCAATTTCACGGTCTTCGTTCCATTCTCTAAATTGTCCTATTTCTCCACCCATAAATAACAATTTTTTACCAGGGTGTGTCATCATATAGGTAAGATAAACTTTAAGACCTGCAAATTTTTGTTCATATGAACCAGGCATTTTATTGATTAATGATCCTTTCATATGCACAACTTCATCATGACTAAGTGGTAAGATATAGTGTTCACTATAAATGTAAGTCATTTGGAATGTTAATTTATCATGATGATACTGACGATATATTGGATCATCTTTAATGTAGGATAAAGTATCATTCATCCATCCCATATTCCATTTATAATCAAATCCTAATCCCCCATACTCAGTAGGTACTGTTATCTTAGGGTATGCGGTGGATTCTTCAGCAATCATTAAAACTTCAGGATAAGCTTGATGAATTGCATCATTACATTTCTTTAAGAACGCTACCGCTTCTAAATTAATGTTGGTTCCAAAACTATTTGGATGCCATTCACCATCATTTTTACCATAATCTAGATAAAGCATTGAAGCTACCGCATCCATTCTAATTCCATCAATATGAAATTTCTTCACAAAAAACATAGCGTTTGATACTAAAAAACTTTGAACTTCACATCTTCCATAATCAAAACATCTAGTACCCCATCCCTTATTTTCTTTTCTTGTTTCATCACTTGGTTCATAAACATTATCACCATCAAAATTAATAAGACCATGATTATCTTTAGTGAAATGTCCGGGAACCCAGTCTAAAATTACTCCTAAGCCCTTATTATGACATATATTTATAAATTCCATAAAATCACTAGGAGTCCCATATCTAGAGGTTACAGAATAATATCCAGTAACTTGATAGCCCCATGAAGGGTCATATGGATATTCTGATATTGGTAATATTTCAATATGCGTATATCCCATTTTCACTGCGTAATCACTTAACTCATGGGCTGTCTTAATATAATCAAAAGTCTCACCATCATGATATTTTCGCCAAGAACCTAAATGCACCTCATAAATATTGATAGGAGCA
Source organism: uncultured Mollicutes bacterium (assembly GCA_900538885.1). Taxonomy (GTDB): domain Bacteria; phylum Bacillota_I; class Bacilli_A; order ML615J-28; family CAG-313; genus UMGS75. Next base: position 43,623 of record UQAI01000002.1, on the reverse strand, counting down.
TGATAGTTTTGAACATTCTTTCTATTTTTCATCCACTTTTCATCAGTAAATTTGTATTTATCTAAATCGTATACTTTAGATGCTCGTTTTGGTCTAAGTTCACTATGAAAAGCATAGGGATCACTTTTCATAATTACTTTACCAGTTCGAGATGTTATCGCATATTGATAACAATCATATTCTTTAACATTTTTAATTACTACCTCATATAAACCTTCGGCGGTAATTTTATTCATGATATTCTTTGTCTTATCCCAAGCATTAAAATCACCAACCACACTAACACTTCTAGCATTTGGAGCCCACACTCTAAATGTTGTTTCCGTCGGTGTGTAATGTGAACCTAATAAGTCATATGCTTCAGCACTTGTGCCTTGGTGAAAGTAATAAATACCTTGATCATTCATGCGATATCACCCCATTTTCTAAATTTATTATACCACATCTTTCATTTTTTTGCATATGTTTTAATTATTAACTTGTAATTGCTTCTTTTTTTAGACAAAATAACCATCATTTTTTATTTTTTAATTAGCAATTATTTCCTATAAATAAATTACAATAAACAAAAAATCCTAATTAATTTAGGATTCTTTTACATAATATTTATTTTTTGACTTTTTCTTTTCTTCGTTTATCGTTAATGATATCCATCTCTTTTGAAGTAATTAAAGTACAATTATTTTCTTTAGCCCAGTTTATACAACCATTAATAACTAGTTTCAAAAATGGTCTTGGTACTTTTACTAATTTCATTAATGCATCATCAGAAAATTTGATTTTATCATCAGCTCTTGATGCGGCATAACGAACAGAGGTTAAGTCAACCTCACGTTTAGGGACCTTTTCAGGTTTTGGAGTACGGAAAGCAGAACACCAAAAATTAGTAGAATCGCGGTATCCCCAATTAGTAGGAAGTGGGCAAAAATTATGGGTGTTAACTCCATTAATTAAAGCATCATAGTATTTATCTTTTACTAAAATGCGATCGATTTTAAGAATGAAATGAGCACCATATTTTGAGGTAATTCCATTAAAATTATGATATGGGCCATCATATTCTTCTTTTATTTCATCATTACTTGCATTATCTAATTCACTTACCCAAGTACATTCGAAAACCTGTAAGGCCTCACTTATTATTTTAGGATAGTTATGATTTGGATCTTCATCTTGAGAAATTGAAGTTTCAACATTAAATTTGAAATCTTTCATTTTTTCTTCAGGTGTATCTCCGGGATAACCTAAACGAACATGTTCTTTAAAGATTCGTTTAGAATATGGTAAAAAATTAATTGTACATTTTCCACTTCTTAAAATGCCTTTACAAGTGTTAGAACTATTACGGCATTCAAGAATCATTGCGTAATAATCTTTACCAGCTATATAATAAGGAAAGCACAAAGAATATGCACCAAAACTAGTGTTTCCATTTTCATCTAGTGTTCCCACAAGGGTAAGTGGCATTGGGAAAAAAGATGATGTTTGATAAAAATTATCAACTATTCTTATATTTTTAAAGTTTTTCATAATATCATCTACTTAATAAACATTGCATCACCAAATGAGAAAAAGCGATATTCCTTATCAACTGCTTCTTTATATGCTCTCATGATATTATCTTTTCCCGCAAGAGCACTTACAAGCATTACAAGGGTTGATTTAGGTAAATGAAAATTTGTGATTAAAGCATCTATTGCTTTAAACTCATAAGGTGGATAAATAAAGATACTTGTATCTTCACAAGTTTCTACAAACTTGCCATATTTGTTGTAAATACTTTCAAGCGTTCTGGTTGAAGTTGTACCAACACTAATGATACGCTTATGATCTAATTTTGCTTGATTTAAAATATCAGCAGTAGCTTGGTCCATATGATATGTTTCACTATGCATATGATGGTCTTCTACTGTTTCGGTTGTTACAGGTCTAAAAGTGCCTAGGCCTACATGTAAAGTAATGTAACATACCGTAACGCCTTTTTGTTTTAATTCTTCAAGCATTTCTTTTGTGAAATGGAGCCCAGCTGTTGGTGCTGCAGCACTTCCATATTCTTTCGCATAAACCGTTTGATATCTATCACCATCATCTAATTTTTCATGAATATAAGGAGGAAGTGGCATCATTCCTATTTTTTCAAGAATTTCAATGAAGATTCCATCATACATCATTTCAAAAGTTCGTTCACCATCCGGACCAACTCCGATACATTTAGCTTTAAGGATTCCTCCATTAAAGGAAATTATGGTGCCCTCTTTAACTCTTTTAGCTGGTCTAGTTAGGGTTTCCCATACATTTGGTCTAATCTCTTTTAATAGTAATACTTCAATCCATGCTTTTGTGTCTTCTTTTTCGCCATAAATTCTTGAAGGTAATACTTTTGTATCATTTAAAACTAAAACATCATTATCTGTTAACATACTAGTTAAGTCATAAAAATGTTTGTGTTCTATTTCTCCCGTTTTTTTGTCAAGTACTAATAATCTTGAATTACTTCTTTTTTCAAGAGGAGTTTGAGCAATTAGTCTTTCGGGTAAATAATAATCAAATTCTTCTAGTTTCAAAACATTCCACCTCTTTTAATTCCTAAATGTTCATATGTTTTTTCAGTAGCAACTCTACCACGATGGCTTCTAACAATGTAACCTTCTTGAAGTAAGTATGGTTCATTAACATCTTCTAGAGTTACTGCTTCTTCTGAAATAGTTGATGCTAGTGCTTCAATTCCCGCAGGTCCTCCATTAAAACGTTCAACTAAACACTTTAAATACTTACGGTCAGTAATGTCAAGTCCACCCTTATCAATGTTCATTTTATTTAAAGCATAATCAGTTATTTCTTTAGTAATATGGGTTAATCCCTCATATTGAGCAAAATCTCTAATTCGTCTAAATAAACGATTAGCAATACGCGGAGTTCCTCGTGATCTTCTTGCAAGTTCTACTACCGCATCATCATCTATTGAAAATGAGAAAATTGATGATGTTCTCTTAATGATTGTTCCAAGTTCACTAGTTGTGTAATACTTCAATTGATGAACGATTCCAAAACGATCTCGCATTGGAGCGGTTAAATCACCAAATCTAGTGGTCGCCCCTACCAAAGTAAATGGAGGAAGATCAATTCTAAGCGTCATCGCATTAGTGTCTTTCCCCATTACAATGTCAATCGCATAATCTTCCATTGCGGAATAAAGAATTTCTTCAATTACTTTAGGAATACGGTGAATTTCATCGATAAATAAAATATCACCTGGTTCAAGTGATGAAAGAATAGAGGCAAGATCTCCAGGACGCGATAAAGCAGGTCCGGTTGTTACTTTTAAGTTTGTTTTCATTTCATTCGCTATGATATTAGCAAGTGTTGTTTTACCAAGTCCTGGAGGACCATAAAGTAAAACATGGTCTAGACTTTCACCACGATCACGAGCCGTTGAGATGAAAACTTTCATCATTTCTTTAATTTCATCTTGTCCAACATATTCACTTAAATATTTCGGACGTAAGGTGACTTCAAGTTCATCACCATCAATTTGTTTTTTATCCATTATATTTTCCAAAAAAGTCACCCTTTCTTTTTGCAATAAATCTAATTTTGTGCTATAATACACGTAATAAGAGGTGTATTATGTATAGTTATTTTAAAGGTCAAATCACAGAAGTTTGTGCTACACACATTACCATCGAATGTTATGGCGTTGGTTACTTAGTTAAAGTCCCTAATCCCTATCAATTTGAAAAGGATAGTAGCACCACTATTTATGTATATCAAAATGTTCGTGAAGATGCCATTGAACTTTATGGTTTTGGAACCATCGAAGAAAAGCAAATGTTTATTAGTTTAATTAGTGTTAAAGGTTTAGGACCAAAAGGAGCCCTTGCGATTCTTGCTTCTAGTACAATTGGCGAAATTGTTCAAGCTCTTGACGATAGTAATGCTAAATATTTTTGTAGTTTCCCTGGTATTGGTAATAAACTTAGTCAACAAATCATTCTTGACTTAAAAGGTAAAGTCAACTTTACAGCAGATGCTACCACTAAATCTAATAGTGAAAAATTAGAAAATGTAGGTATCGCTCTTAAATCTTTAGGTTATAGTAATGTTGAAATTAAAAACGTTACTAAGAAATTAGTAATTGATGATTCAACTGAACTAAAAGATGCCGTAAAACAAGCATTACGCTTATTAAAAAAGATTTAGTCATCTATTACATTATACACTAAATTGGTATTTTTTTAAACTTATTTACAACAAGAAAAACTATATGATAAATTAGATCTGTTTCTAATTTACTATATAGTTTTTTTATCAATTTTTCTTTTCTTTACTATGGTCGTGACTCTTTGTACGTTCTTCAACCATTTGGGCAAACCATTCTACCATTTTTGAATCATAATGAAAGAAGAAATAACTTGTATTAGTATCTAATTTTTTAATTTTATTCATATCTTCAAAGGATAATTCAAAATCAAATACATTTCTTCAATAGCGCGCCAAGCCCCATAGTAATCACTAAATGGTTGATATAAAAGCATTAAATCAATATATTCAAGTCCTAGTTTTTTTAATGATTCTTCAACTGATTTTTTACATTCTTCATAATCATAATGTTCAATCCATACTTTAGAAGTAATAAATAAATCTTCTCTTTTTATTCCCGATTTTTTTATGGCTTTTTCCTCTTCTTCTTTATTAAAGTAGGCTTGAGCAGTATCGATAAGACGGTATCCTACTTCTAAAGCATCTAAGACGCATCTTTCACATTCATCTTTAGATACTTGATAAACACCATATCCTATGATTGGCATTTTTATGCCATTTGTTAATGTTACATATTTCATTTTGTTTTTCCCACTAAATATTCTATATGAGCTTTTACACTTTTATTTAATAATCCTTCCACAAAATTAATGTTTGGATCTATCAATTTTAAATCTCTAAGTGAATTAGTCATATATGTATAATTATTAGTATAACTGTTATTGTATTTCATACTATCATTATATAATTTAACTGACTAACAGTCAATTAAATTTCGCTGTAAAAAAGACTTCCTAAATACGGAAGCCTCCTTTATTCTTTCCTTTACCTTTTTTAGCCTTCATCTTAGGCATTGGCATTGGTGCTTGACCTTTTGACATTTTTTCCATTTGGTCTTCATCCATTTTTGACATGCTTTCCATTTGTTTTTTCATATCTTCAAAACGTTTAGTCAAGTTGTTGATTTCTTGATATGTTCTACCTGAACCATTGGCAATTCTCGATTTACGTGAATGACTCTTATTAATTAAATCTGGGTTTTTTCTTTCTTCTTTAGTCATTGAACCAATGATAGCTTCAATGAAAACAAATTGTTTATCATCAATATTAAGGTTTCTTATTTTTGAACCAATTCCTGGAATTAAACCAAGTAAACCTTTTAATGAACCCATTTTTTTAATTGTTTTAATTTGATCTAAGAAATCATTATAATTAAATAAGCCTTTTTGAATTCTTTCAGCAAGTTTCATGGCATCATCTTCATCAATATTTGCCGTTGCTTTTTCAATGAATGATAATACATCACCCATACCAAGAATACGTTTAGCCATACGGTCTGGATGGAATACTTCAAGTTGATCTAGTTTTTCACCCATACCTACAAATTTAATTGGGATATTAGTCATATATCTAATTGACAGAGCAGCACCACCACGAGTGTCACTATCAAGTTTAGTTAGTAGGCATCCTGTAACATCTAATTTATCATGGAAAGTTGATGCAACATTAACAGCATCTTGACCAGTCATCGCATCAATTGTTAGTAAGATTTCATCAGGATGAGCAATTTCTTTAATATCAACTAATTCTTGCATTAAAGCTTCATCAATTTGTAAACGTCCAGCGGTATCAATGATTACTAAATTAAAATTGTTTAATCTTGCGTATTCTAACGCTTTTTTAACTATTACTTGAGGTTTAGTTAAAATTCCCATTTGGAATACTTCTATGTCAAGTTGTTTACCAAGTTGAACCAATTGATTGATTGCGGCAGGACGATAAACGTCAGCAGCAACAAGTAATGGTTTTAAATTGTTATTCTTGCGTAAATATAATGCGAGTTTACCAGCATGAGTGGTTTTACCACTACCTTGTAAACCAGCCATAAGTATGACACTTGTACCTGATTTTTTCAAATTAATTGGAACGGCTTCTTCGCCCATTAATTTTACTAGTTCTTCATAAACTATTTTAACAACTTGATCGCCAGGGGTAAGAGACTTCATAACTCTTTCACCTAAGGCTTTTTCTTTTATATCCGCGATAAATTGTTTTACTATTTTATAGTTAACATCGGCTTCAAGTAGAGAGACTCTAATCTCCCGCATTGCCTCATCTATATCTTTTTCATTAATTTTGCCACGACCCGTTAAACGTCTAAGCGACATTTGAATTCGATCGGATAAACTCTCAAATGGCATACACTACTCCATTTCTCTAATTTCTTCAATGATTTTTAAACCATCTTCATTAGTACATTTTTCTAATTTTTTTAAGTATTCTTCCAACTTTAAATCAAATTCATAAAGTTCTAATTTCTTTTCATATTCTTCTAACTTATCAATTACTTTTTTTAAAGTATCCCAAACTGCATTTCGACTAACCTCCAGGTTTTCAGCTATTTCACTAAGGCTATAGTCTTCTTCATAGTAACTTGAAAAGATGCTTTGTTGTTTGTCAGTTAGTAATGTTTTATAATAACCATATAGGGTATTATAATAATCTTTTTTTTCTAAATCATTCATCTTCATCATCTTCACTCGCAATAAATAATCCACCAATATAATCTTCTAAGTCAAAATACTCAAGGTCTTCCATTTTTTCACCAAGACCTACCATTTTAATAGGAATATTATATTTATCTCTTATCGCAAGAACAATTCCGCCTTTACTTGTACCATCAAGTTTAGTAAGGATAACACCAGTAATATTTGTTACTTCCATAAAGGCTTCAGCTTGAGATAAACCATTTTGACCAGTTGTTGCGTCAATAACAAGTAGTGTTTCCTGTGGTCCATTTTCAACTTCACGAGAAATTACTTTATTCATTTTCTCAAGTTCTTTCATTAGGTTTACTTTATTTTGAAGTCTTCCAGCTGTATCACATAATAAAACATCATATTTTTCTGCTTTGGCTTTTATGATGGCATCATAAATTACACTTGATGGATCAGATCCACTTACCTTTGTTACAATATCAACACCAATACGACTAGCCCATACTTGAAGTTGATCAATAGCTCCAGCTCTAAATGTATCTCCCGCCGCAAGTAAAACTTTCTTTCCTTGGTTCTTTAGTCGATATGCTATTTTCGCAATCGTAGTGGTTTTACCAACACCATTAACACCAACAAATAAAAAGACTGATAATCCATTAGGATTAATATTTAAATTATTGTTAACAAGTTCATTTTTTAAATAAAGTTCAAACATTTTATCAACAATAATTGGTTGTAATTCCATTGCATTTTTTACATTTTTTACACGTTCATCTTCTTTTAATGCGTCAATAAAATCAAGTGTAGTTTCAACACCAATATCAGCCATGATAAAAGCATCAGTTAGATCATCAAATAAATCTTCTGTAACTTCATTATATCCTGATAGTACGGCTTTTAGTTTACCTAATAAGCCTTTTCTGGTTTTTTTCATTCCTATATTATACTTTTTAGATTTATCATCTTTAGGTTTCTTTTTAAGAAAATCAAATAGACCCATATATGGCACCTCTACTTTCTAATGTATTATACTATATTATTCATATTTTTTCAAGAATTTGGAAAAGAAAAAAGTCCTTTAATACTATTTATATTAAAGAACTTTCGTGTATAATGATATCATAAAATTATTAACAAAACAAAATCAGGTGGGGGGATACCACCTGATAGGAAGGGATTGTGGATAAACCACAACTTGTAGGGGATATGTGTAACACAACGTTACATAAACATTATAGCACAAAGAAAGAGAAAAATCAAGTATTTTCTCTCACTTTTTCGACATTTTTTTATTTTTTATTCTATTTTTTGTTTTCTTGTACGGACTTTATGCAATGCTTCATTAGTTTTGCAGTGCTCATTACCACATCTAATGGTACCATTATCGTCAATCATTGGGGCTCCACACACTTCGCATTTCTCTTTTTGAGGGATTCCTGAGTAAGTTGCTTTGCATTTTGGATATCTACTACAAGCATAGAATTTTGTACCCTTTGATCTTCCTCTTGCACTAATACGTTCAACAATTTCACCTTCACCACATACTGGACAAATAACGCCAGTTGATACAGGTTCCGCTTTTTCTTTTTTCTTGATAAACTTGCAATGAGGGTAACCTGAACATGCGGTAAACTCACCATATGGGCCACGACGAATAAGAAGTGGAAGTCCACATACTGGACAAGTCTCATCAGTCATCTTTGGATATATTTTAACCATATTATCACGAGCATTCTCAATTAATGGTGCAAACATATCATAGAATTTCTTTAGTTCTTCATACCATACAGTTTTTCCTGCCGCAATTTCATCTAAGGTATTTTCCATTTCCGCAGTGTATTTAACGTTAATAATTTCAGAAAAGAATTTTTCTAATTGTTCCACTGTAAGTCTACCTTGAGGTGTTGGAACAAAGGTTCTTTTTTCCATACTAACATAGCCTCTAGCCCTTAGTGTTTCCATTGTTAAGGCATAAGTTGAAGGACGACCAATTCCTAGTTCTTCCATTTTTCTAATAAGTCTAGCTTCAGTATAACGATATGGAGGAGCTGTAAACTTTTGTTCTTTATGTAGTTCAATTAATTCAAGAACTTCACCTTTAGTAAACTCAGGTAGGCCTTCTATTTTTTCTTCATCATCAAGGCTTGATTCTTCGTATACCGCAAGAAAACCGTTGAATAAGACTTTTTCACCAGTTAGATTAAATAAATATTCATGATTTAATACATCAACAGTTGTGTTTTCAATACTAGCATCACTCATTAATGATGCAAGAGCGCGATTATAAATTAATGAATAAAGCTTAAACTCATCAGCAGGTAAATATTTTTTTACACTTTCTGGAGTTCTGTTAATATTAGTGGGACGAATAGCTTCATGGGCATCTTGAATATTCTTGCCTTTTTGTCCAGCCTTTTTCATTCCTTTATAATACTTTTCACCATATTTATCTGTGATATATGTTTTAACACTATCTATAAACTCATCAGATAAACGAATTGAGTCAGTACGCATGTAGGTAATTAAACCAACACGTTCACTGCCTAGTTCAACACCTTCATAAAGTTTTTGGGCAATGCTCATTACTCTTTTCGCATTATAATTATATTTAACACCTGCATCTTGTTGAAGGGTTGAAGTAATGAATGGAGGTTTAGAAGGACGAGCACGAACTTTCTTATTTATCTCATCAACAACATATTCACCATCGTTTATTCTTTCAATAACTTTATTAACATCATCTTCATTTTTTAGATCTATCTTTTCATCTTTAGTTCCAATGAATTTAGCTTTTAACAAAAATTCATTATTGTTTACATTTTTCTTTAAATTAGCATATAAGTCCCAATATTCTTGTTTATCAAATGCTTCTATTTCTCTTTCACGATCAACAATCAATTTTAAGGCTACTGATTGTACACGACCAGCTGATTTAGAGCCAATTTTTTGTTGTAATAAGCCTGATAATCTAAAGCCGATAATTCTATCAAGGATTCTTCTTGATTCTTGAGAATGTACTAAATCCATATTAATTTGACGGTCATTTTTAATAGCCTTAGTTACAGCTGATTTAGTAATTTCATTAAAAACAATACGTGATACTTTTTCTTTAGGTTCGTTTAACACTTCACTTAAATGCCAGCTGATTGCCTCGCCTTCACGGTCGGGGTCGGTTGCAAGATATACGTGCTCTGCCGCATCCGCATCTTGTTTTAAGTGTTTAACTACTTCCATTTTATCTTGTAAAATTGAATATTCAGGTTGAAAATTATTTTCAATATCAACTCCAAATCCACCTTTACCTTTAATTTTTAAATCACGAATGTGACCAATACTGGAATCTACTTTATATTCATCCCCTAAATAATTGGCAATTGTTTTACATTTTGCTGGTGATTCCACAATTAGTAATTTCATTATCCTTCCACCTCTATTTTTCTAGAAAAAATTATATCATTTAGAATTTTAGTTGTCAAGAAAAAGCTACCATATTGTGCCAATTTTTATAAGATAAACCATTCAAGTAATTGTAGTTACTTGAATGCCTTATTTTAATTTTTATTATATATCTAAACTAGATGGATTTAATAAGAAATCTAAAATATTAATAACTAAATAGCCCTTATCAGTACGCCATGGTTTACCTAAATCTTGGGTTATAATTATTTTTTTAAATGAATCACCAATTTTATCTAACTGCGATGTTTCTTGAATCATTTTTTCTTCATTAGGTATTGAAAATGCTGATTGAATATAATAACGATTATCTGCAGTATTACAAATAAAATCAACTTCTTGTTGAATATTCTTTTGTTTACCTTCTTTATTTCTTGTTGTATGCTCTATTATACCAACATCGACATTATAACCACGAATTAATAGTTCATTATAAATTATATTTTCCATTATATGTGTTGGCTCTTGTTGGCGATAATTTAATCGACAATTACGAATTCCAATATCTGTAAAATAAAATTTAAAAGGCGAATCAATATATTTTTTCCCTTTTATATCGTATCTTTGAGCCTTGTTAATCATAAAAGCATCAATTAAATAATCTATATAAGTTGCTAGCGTTACATCGGTGGTTTTAATATTATTTGATGCAAAAGTTCTTGCAAGTTTTGTCGGGTTTGTCAATGAACCAATTGATGAAGCAAGTATATCAACTAGCGTATCAATTATGTTATTTCCTTTCAAATTATTTCTTTCTATTACATCTTGAATGTAAGTCTTATTCAACAAATTCTTTAAATAATTGCTCTTTTCATCATCGGTTTTTTTAGTTAATATCATAGGTAATCCACCAAACCTAGTATACTCATTCCAGGCTTCATATTTATCATTCCAAAGATTTGATGAATAAAATTCAGAAAAAGATAACGGATAAACTCGCACTTCATCGCCACGGTCTCTAAACTCGGTCATAATATCAGAAGATAAGAATTTGGAATTAGAACCTGTAACATAAATATCAACATTATCCAAACGTAGTAGGCCATTTAAAATTCCATATACACGAGAGTAACCATCATCATTATTTTTAAAACTAAATGCAAATTGAATCTCATCCAAAAAAATATAGAACATTTCGTTCTTATTTGTAATTCTTGAATATAAATAATCAGAAAGTTTATCAGGATTACGATATTCACGGTTCTTATCATCATCCAAAGCAAGTGTAATAATATTATCTTCTTTTATTCCTAATTCAATTAAATAGTTGTAAAAAATTTTAAATAGCAAATAGCTTTTCCCACAGCGTCTTATACCAGTAATTATTTTAATTAAACCATTTTCTTTTCTATTAATTAATTGTTTAAGATATAGATCTCTCTTTATTAAATTCATATGTATTTCCCTCTATTTTGAAATAATATATATTGTTATGTTTTTCCAAAGTAATTATACTATATTTTTTGTTATTAGTCAATAGAATAAATCAACGAATTTTTTCAAAAAAGACTAATGCCTAAGAATTAATGATAAACTCATAGTCATTAGTTTTAATTTTCATATTTATTTACTATCTGTTTTTGAATGGCAACTTTTACTGGGCCATATGTTCTACGGTGAATTGGAGTTACCCCATAAGTAAGAAGGGCATTACGATGTTTTTTAGTAGGATATCCTTTATTTTGTTTAAAATCATATTCAGGATATTTTTGATCAAACTCATCCATAAGTTCATCTCTTGCTTCTTTCGCAATAATACTTGCACAAGCAATTGTGAAACTCTTTTCATCACCTTTAATAATTGATTCATGAGGAATATCTAAATCTAGTGGCATTGCATCAATCAAAACATAATCTGGTTTAGGATCTAATTCATTTATTGCTTGATACATTGCAAGTTTGGTAGCTTCATAAATATTTACTTCATCAATTATTTTTTCATTTATAAAAATTGTTGATACGGCTATCGCTTTTTCTAAGATTTGGTTTTTTAATTCTTTTCGTTTTTTGGGTGAAACTTTTTTAGAGTCAGTAACTCCTTCAATATAGCAATCTTTAGGCATAATGATAGCTGTTGCGGCTACGGGACCCGCTAATGGGCCACGACCTACTTCATCAACTCCCGCAATAAGGGTGTATCCTTCATCATGAAGTTTTCTTTCAAAAATATAATTATCAATTATTACTTTCTTCATAAGTTACCCTATCTAAAGTTATTTTACCGAAAGCATTATTACGATATAATTGAAGTAAATATCTAGATGTTTCATCAACATTTACTTCTTTATTTCCAAATCTAATGTTTTCAATTTCACCAATTTTGGTAATTTTACTTTCACTATCTTCTGGCAATGTTTCTTTGTATCTTAAATTTAAAGCAGATGGATAATATTTATCTAAATATTCAACAAAATATTTCGCAATATCATGAACTGGAAGAATAGAATCTTTAATCGCTCCTGTAATTGCTAGATTAAATCCAATTGTTTCATCTTCAAATTTAGGCCATAAAACCCCTGGAGTATCGAGTAATTCGATATTTTGGTTGATGCGTATCCATTGTTGATTTTTGGTTACACCAGGTTTATCACCAACTATCGTTACTTTTTTACCTACTAAAGCATTTATAAGTGTTGATTTACCAACATTAGGAATGCCTGTCATCATTGTTTTAATTGGACGTGGACGCAAGCCTTTTTTCGCATCACTAATTCGTTTATCTGCCATTATATTTTCTAATTCTTTATATACTTGTTTAATTTCTTTTTGATCTTTCGTGTTAATACTAATAGCCCTTATGTTTTGTTTTTGATAATATGTTAACCATTTTTTAGTTTCTATATCATCTGCTTTATCCTTTTTAGTCAAAATATATAAAGTTCTTTTATTTTGTAACATTTTTTTAAGTTCAGGATTAAAAGAAGCATGAGGAACTCTAGCATCAAGTAGAACTATCACAACATCAACTAACTTTATTTTTTCATTTATTTCTCGAATAGCCTTAGCCATATGACCAGGATACCAGTTGATATTTGTTTTATTTTCGTTATTCATTGTTACCACCTTTCCCTACATTCAAATATAAATTTATGTCTTCTTCTGTTGGTAATTTATCTATTAATTCTTTTGGTAGTTGTTCTTTCAATTTATAAGTTGAAACGCCTATAGGAACATTTGTAGATTTCAAAGACCAATCTACCGTTACTCTGTTCTTTCCTCTACATAATAATAAACCAATCGAAGGTGAATCACACTCTTTTTTTATTGTTTCATTAACCGCTGTTACATAAAATCCTAATTGCCCTATATATTCTGGTTTAAATTCACTTGTTTTTAATTCAACAACTACATAACATCTAAGTTCCAAATGATAAAATAGTAAATCAATATAATAATCTTGATTATCAACCGAAATTTTATATTGATTACCGACAAAACTAAATCCTTTCCCTAATTCTAATAATACATTTCTACTCCAGCCATTTTTAATAGTATTTTCAGTATATATTTTTCTAATATCTTTGTTTTTGATTTTTTCAATTAGTAATAAATTATGACCCCAAGGTAATTTGGCAACAAGTTGTTGCCATTTTTCATCATTAGCATACTCTTCATAAGCTAATTCTTTTGCAACATTAGCCGATATTTTTCCCACATTGTGTAATATTTCTTTACCATTAAATTGCAAAAATGCATTCATCATATTTTTTAGTATATGCTATAATCATAATTTTCACCTTCTTATATAAAGGTTTTCCATAATTCGTTATTACCCCTATTTTCTTTATTCACTATCGTTATTTTCATTTAAATATTTATTATAGAATTCATCCATTGAAGAAATGTATTTTTGATCTTGTATAACTCTAAATTTTTCATATTCTTTTTCAGCTTTTTCAACTGCATCATGTGCAAGTGCAACAATATAGCCAGCTTCCTTCATTGTCATAATATGTCTTTGTTTTGCTTCATCCTCAGCAAATACTAAAAATATATTTGTTAAATCTTTTAAATTATTCATTTCTTCTTCGTTTAAATAATTCTTTGCAACAATTACATCATATTTATATATTAAACCATCGGGAGAATTTTTCCAAGTTGTTAATCCCATATGATCTTTTTTCGAATTAATTCTATATCCAACAGCGATTATGGCATCTAAACTATAAACTTCAGTATTATATTCTTTACCATCTTTAGCAGTTATTTCCATTTTGGAAACAACTGATTATTTGTCTAATTCATTTTCTTCAAATATATTTTTTAAATGTTTCGATATTGATGGAACACCTACTTCAAATACCTTAGACATTCCTTTTTGCGATAACCATAATGTTTCATCTTTATAAATGGCATCTACTATAATATTACCTTCATTATTTTTATATATAATTAATTTATTATCTTCCAGCAATACTCTCCTTTAGTTTTTCATAACTCCCCACTTATCAATTGATATTCGTAGATGATATTTTCTTTTCATTTTCATTTATTATTTTCAAATTCATTTTCTATCATAATACATTGTTACTATCATTTCAAATCTTTTAATTTATTTCAGTTGAAATCAATTTCAATGTTTTTTTATCAATATAAAGTTATTTGATAGTTTGTTTGGCAATTTTACCCCATGGGATAATTCCAACAACATGGTATTTCGCAACTCCAATAATGTTTTTACTTGGTATTAGGCCAATTACTCTACTATCTTTACTGCCACCTTGATTACGGTTATCACCCATAACAAAGTAGTAACCATCAGGAATAATTGTTGTGGTAATTATTTCGTATTTTTTTGTGTCTTTATTATATTTTTTATACGTAAACTCACCATCAAAGCTTTCGGCTTCACTAATTCTATTTATTTGTTCTTTTGATAGTCCTGCCTTTTCTTTGTCTCGTTCCGAGTTTAAATAATCAGATGGAAAGTAACCTTCATTGATAAGTTCACCATTAATCTTTAAGGTACTATTAGACCAGTTCCAAGTTACCCTATCACCTGGCATACCAATTACTCTTTTAATATAATATTGTTCAGATAGTATACCAATATTATCTTCAGGAGTTATTTTCGCAATAACTACATCAAATCTATCTACTCTATCTAAATATGAAACAAATACACTTTCACTGTCTTCAATTGTTGGCACCATTGAAGTACCACTTATTTGATTAATGATAAACAAATAACTATACATGAATATTGCAATATTACAACAGATTGGAATTATTAATAACCAATCAAGAGTATTAAATATTGCTTTTTTCGCCGTAAACTTTATGTTTTTTGTTAATTTATTAATTTTACTTGGAATTATTAATTCAAGAAGTAAATAGAGAAAACCAAGTCCTGCTATAACATAACAACAAATCATAATAATTCTTATGTAATCTACTGTATTTGTAGTATTTACTTCATTACCATAAATGGCATTGTATCTTTTTGATAAAGTTAAAAGAGGGTAACAAACGCTACAAATAATAAATCCAATTATTCTATTAGTAATTTTTGAGTTGATGGTAAAGCGGTCCATCATACTATTGTTTTCTTCAAAATACTTTTCTAATTTATTTTTTTTAGGCATAGTTACCTCCTTTTATTTTTACATATTCTTTAAAATATCTTCTAGTTGATACTCATCAACTAAAACTTCACGTTGTTTTCCTTTAATAGTAGGACCTAATACTCCTAATTTTTCAAGGGCTATTAAAATATCATTAACGCGGTTAAATCCCATACCAAATTCTCTAAGGAGAGCGTTGTTTGAAGCATTCTTGTTACGAACAACATAGTATGCTACCTCTTCAAATCTTTCATCATCTACCCCAGAAGTACGGCCAGTACCAATGTTTTGAGCCATTTGTCTTGTCGTAGTTGATTGCATAATTTCTTCTTTAGTTACAATATAATCACATTTGTTGTTTTCTTTAAGATATGAGATAACTGTTTTAATTTCATCATTTCCAACAAAGGCACCTTGTAGTCTTTTTTCAATTCTTCCGGCATATTTAATAAGCATGTCACCATAACCTTCAAGTTTTTCAGCTCCACTCGAACCAAGAATTACTTTAGAGTCTTCAAATGATGATACTTTAAATGCTAAACGAGTATCGAAGTTTGCCTTGATTGAACCTTTAATAACATCTTTTGATGGACGTTGTGTAGCAAGGATTACGTGGATGCCGGCTGCACGAGCTTTCGCCGCAATTTTTTGAGTCATATCTTCGACTTCTTCACTAGCACCTGTAAACCAATCACCAAATTCATCAATGATCATAACAATGTATGGAAGTTTTTGTTTTTTCTCTTTCAATAAACGTTCATTAAATTCTTTGAAATCTTTTTCACCATAATATTCAAACATTTTATAACGGCGTTCCATTTCCTCATAAACCCAACCAAGAGCAGATGGGAAATATTCTTTATCAGTTATTACTGGCATCGCAAGATGAGGAATCTCTTCATACATTGTAAGTTCAATTCTTTTAGGATCCATTAAAACAAGTCTTAAATCACGTGGTGAAAAATGATATAGTAAACTAATAATAAAAGTATTTAAACAAACACTTTTACCAGATTTAGTTGTACCAGCTACTAAGCAGTGTGGCATTTCCGCAATATCACAAATCATCGCACTACCATAATTGTCTTTACCAACAACAACTGGAATTTTGTATTTAGTATCTTTAAATTCCTTACTAGCAATGATGTCACCTAAATGAACAATGTTACGGTATTTTGCACTTTTTGGCACTTCAATTCCTGCATAAGGTTTACCAGGAATTGGGGTTTGAATTCTAATTTTTTCAGCCTCTAAATACATCGCAAGGTTACTTGCACAGTTGTTGATGACACTTACATTTACTCCTGGAGCAACTTTAATCATAAATTGGGTAACCGTAGGTCCAAATACATAACCGGCTACTTCTGCCTTAATACCTGAATCTTTTAAGGTTTGGTTAATAACTTCTTTTTGATGTTCAGCTTCTTTAACGTCATCTACTTCGGTTTCATTAGTTCTTTTTAGAAATTCTAGTTTTGGTGGTATATATTTACTAACTTTTGGAGCTTTAATTTCAACAACTGGACTACGCTTTTCTTCTAATTTTTCTAGTCCTGGGTTACTTGCCATTCTTGGTTTAGGCATTGAAACAACTGGTTCAGACTTTTCTTTTGGTTCAATCTTTGATGAGCTTGGAGTATGGTGAACGTTTGAAGGCTTTTCTTCTTCAAAAGAATAAAAGAAATCATCTGGTAAATCTTCAATTGAAGCATTATCTGTCTCAGTTTCATCAACATAATAGCCTCTACTACCAACATAATCTTCTTCTTTTATGTTATTACTTGATATAACTGGTTCTACTGTAGTTGTTGTTTCTTCATCAAGTCTAATTGTATTTCTTTTTTCTTTTTCTAAATCTTGTTGATAACGTTCATAATATTCTTTATTTAAGCCACGATTTGGTCTAATAAAATCATAGGTCGAAGGATCACGATGATAACCCATTCTTTCATTTACGGTTTTATCTGGTTGCTTTCCATGATGAGGTGATATTATATATTTTTCATCTTTTTGATTATCTTCTACTGGGGTTGGTTCGTTTTCTCTAGTTACACGAAACACATAAAATTCACGTTTTGTTTCAGTTTCTTTACTCATTTTTCATATCCTCCTCTATTTGTTGTAATTCTTTGTTAATTTCTTCTTGATATATTTGTTGTTCTTTATTGAAGATAGCTTTACTATATGTTTTATTAGTTTCATCAGAAACAATATCAATAATTACAATACACATTTTACGAATCGCAATATTAATGGTAGTACCAACTACCAATTTTTTAATCCAATATATGGGATTAGCATAATTGACAATACCCATAATTATTTGTTTAAATTTACTACTATTCAGTTTAGTTGCGGCTTTAACTGCTTTATTGTCGCTTATCTTTTTCCTTGTTTCCATAAATCTAAACATTTGTGAAATAGTCATTTTCTTAAAAGCTTTTAAAAATGGTTTGTTAAACACTTCTTCAATACGATATGACAAATACCTTAAAAAGACTATTAATTCTTCAATCGTTAACTCATATAAAGGATATTTAGACTCAGGATAGTATTCCGCGGCCACAACATTGATAGTTTCCATAACTGTGGATCCTAAATATTGAAATCTTTCTTTCATTGTAAATCCCTCAGAAGTTTCTAAGAATTTACTTTTGATTTCTTCGACTTCTTTTATTATTTTTTCATTATTAGGAGTAATGTTTAATTTTTTATCCTTCCTAGTGGTTTGTTCACTTTTTAATGAAAAAATCATCATCAAGCCATATAGTGCACCACAAATAACAAAACCTAAAATTATTCCTATTAATAATACAATAAATGTTTGGATTGTAAATGTTTCTCCTAATTTCTTAAATAAATCAGTAAAAAAATCATCAATATTTTGAATGCTGAGTATTGTCATATTCTTTTTTCCCTTATATTTGCTATCTATTAATTTTACTACAAATACTTTAAAAGTGCAACCAAAAAAATAAGAAACTTTTTTCATTGCAATTATCGACAAATTAAGTTATAATTATAAATTGAAATGGAGGATGCTTATGAAACCTTATTTAATTGTATTAGATTTAGATGGAACCCTTATGCCTGACTTTAGCACTTGTGATGATGAGACTTTCGCATATTTACGAAAACTAAAAGATGACGGAAACATTATTATGCTCGCTACCGGAAGACCATTTCGCTCAAGTTATTTTATTTATAAAAAGTTAGGGCTTAATACTCCTCTTATTAATTATAATGGCGCGAGGGTTACTAATCCTACCGATTCATCATTTCCTGTTACTGATTTAAGAATTGATAAAGATGATTTATTAGAAATTATTGAACATATTAGACCAGCCTTAATTAATGTTTTTTGTGAAATTATTGATGATATTTATGTGATGAATTATAATGATGAAATTCACCCTTTCTTGCATGTTGATGGTGGTATCCTTCATATTGGTGAATTAAAGGATAGTTTACCTGACAATCCTAATGGTGCACTTTTCTTTATTGATAAAGACCACATTAATTTATTTGAAAATTACATTCAAAATGAATATCATGGCAAACTTTTTTCACGCTATTGGTATATGGATGGATTTAATATTGTGGAAATATATAATCCTTTAGTTGATAAAAAGAAAGGATTTTTAGAAGCAATTGAGTACTATCATATCGATCATAAACATACGATTGCGATAGGCGATGGACACAACGATATTGGACTACTTGAATCTGCTCATATCAGTGTTGCGATGAAGAATGCACACCCTGAACTATTAAAACATGCTAAATACCAAACTGATGATGCGAAAAATCAAGGGGTGTTAAAATTTCTTAAAAACTTTTTTGAACATAAAGAATAAACCAGAACACTAGCTGTCCTGGTTTTTTAATATTTAATTATTCACTAACCTTACAAATCCATATCGTCAATTATAGTTACATAATGTTTATATTATCATCTATATCCTTCTATTAATATCTTCGCACCAATTACACTCATTGATATTCTTTCATTTGGCCCAAGATTACTTAAAATGACTACTCCTCTTGTTTTTTCCATATTAAAGCCCATATAGGTGTTAAATTTAGAAGTTCCGCCATTATGCCATATTAGATTATTGGTTTCATCAATCACCCATGTCATTCCGATGGCATCCATCCGGATATTCATTTTTTCATATACTTGATTATTAGCATTGATGGTTTTTATTTTAGAAGTTGTAGAACCTATGTAATCTAAACTATTATTCATGTATAAAGATAAATAATTAGCCATATCTACAATATTTGATTTAATCGCACCTGCAGGTATGTAACCATCTTGATTTTGCCAAGACCAATAACCAGAAAGATTTCTACCTTCTTTTAAAACAGCAGTATCACTTAATCCTAATTCATTTTTAATATATGCGTTCATTAAGCTAGTAAAATCCGTCTTATAAATACTTTCTAACACAAGCCCCACTACCGCGATACCAAAGTTAGAATATTCAAAAGGATAATCTCGATCACTTAGTTCTTCTTTTTTTACTCTTTCAATTATTTTATTTTTACTAATACCATAAAAATCATTACTTACTTGTGCTAATTTGTTTTTAATCATTTGTCCTTCAAAATAGTAAGGTTTGTATCCTGATGTATGGGTAAGTAAACGTTCAATAGTTGGATAATATTTATCTTCTTCTAAATCTAAATATTTACTAATTGAATCATCTAAACTTAATTTATGTTCAGCTTCTGCTTTGCTAATTAATAATCCAACAAAAGTTTTACTTAACGATCCAATTTCATAATCATAAATTTCATCACTAACTCTATTATTAACATAGTATGTTATGTTACCATGATCAATATAAGCTATACTAATTTTTTTATTTCCACTAGTTACATCATATTCAATCATATCAGATATACTCATAGAATCTAATTTTTTTAATGAATATAATCGATTAGTTATTATGCCAATAATAGTTAAAATTACTACAGATACTAAGGCAATAAAAAAAACAAATAAAGTTATTATTATTCTCTTTTTCTTTTTTGGCTTTTCATCATTTTTAAGACCACTTTTCATTGATATCATAATATGAGTAATCATGAAAATTATTGATAGTATTATAAGAGGAATACTCACAACCATAATACCAGAAAATACAAACATAATAGTAGGTAGTAGTGATAAAAGCAATGCTTTTATGCATGTGTTTTTTTTCCATAAAATTATCCACGTTAAAACATACGCTAGTAATAAACAACTGTTTATAATAATATAAACGACTAATGCACTATCAAAATAAAATCCAATGTAAGTATATGGAATATTAAATACTAATAACAACATTGAACCTAAACGACTAAACTTTTCAGTATTTTCTAGTCCTTTACTTATACTACTATTATTATCAAAAGCTTCTTTGTTTTTCATATAACAAATGATGTTAGGCGTGAGTAACACCACAATCATTATTAATCCTAGATAATTAAACCAACCCATTTATTTCCTCCAAAAAGAAAGATTTGGAGGCCCAAATCATTTCTTTGTTATCTTAAATTATTTAATACTTCTTTTTTCTTTTCAATGTATTCTTCTTCAGTAATAAGTTCTAACTCGCGGAGTTCTTTTAGTTTCTTAAGTACTTCAACTGAGTTATCACTATGACTTGATGGAGTTTCACCTTTTATTTTGGCTCCACATTCTGTACAAAATGAAACTCCTTCTTCTAACACTGCCTTGCAAGTTGGACATACGTTTTTAGTTGTTTCTTCTAAGACTACCTTTTCTTTTCCTTCTTTTTCTATTTTGGCTCCACATTCTGTACAAAATGAAGCTCCTTCTTCTAACACTGCCTTGCAAGTTGGACATACGTTTTTAGTTGTTTCTTCTAAGACTACTTTTTCTTTTCCTTCTTTTTCTATTTTGGCTCCACATTCTGTACAAAATACTGAATCATCATCTAATGGGGCACCACAATTAACACATGTTTTTGTTTGTTTAACTACTGGTATTGTTGGTTGTGTGTTTTTAGGTTGTTTTACTCCGCATGTTGTACAAAATACTGTATCTTTATCAATTTCATGACCGCACTCAACACAGCGTGGTTTTGGTTCTTGAACTGCTTTTATAACCTGTCTCATCCCACAGTTTGTACAAAACATTGCCCCCTCATTTAATTCAAATCCACAATTACTACATTTTCTATTTTCACTCATATTTCTATACCTCTTGACCATATTTTAGCACTATTTACAATTTTTTTCAACTTATTTAAATTTTATTGTTTTAACGAGTTTGCGTAATGATTCTTCAGGATTTTTAAGTGATTCATTTAAAGTACAAATATTGGGTACTATCGCATATACTTCAGCTTGATTAGTTGTAATTTCTGAAGTACCTGTTACAACTATTAGACGTTTTGGTTTATATTCCATTATACCTTTAATGATTTTACCATTTAAGGTTTGACTATCAAATTTTCCCTCTCCTGTTATAACTACATCATACGATTCACATATTTGTTTAAAATCTACTAAATCGAGGATTGTATCAGCACCTGACTTTAGGGTACCTTTTAAAATTTTACTAAAAGCAAATCCTACCCCGCCTGCAGCACCATCACCTGAGGTATTTGATAAATCACAATTAGGTAGTTTTGTTTTTATAACATCAACAAAATGTTTAATATGGGATTCTAACACAGGTAAATCATTTGGTGTTGCACCTTTCTGGGGACTAAACACATATACAGCACCTTTTTCACCAAGAAGAGGATTAGTAACATCAGTTAAAACAACTATTTCAATATCTTTTAAAATGGTACTAGTTTCTATTATATCAACATCTTCTACTTTTGCGAGTGATGCGTTATTTAGGTTAGTTATTAAGTTTCCTTGTTTATCATAGAATTTAACACCAAGCGCCTCAAGCATTCCACTTCCCGCATCTGAGCTTGCACTTCCTCCAATACCTACAACTATTTTTTTAGTTTTATTGATTGATAATGTTTTTTTAATTTGTTCGCCTAATCCATAGCTAGAAGCATGATATGGATCAAGTTCTTCTTTTTTTAGATTATTAATGCCGCATGTTTCCGCAAGTTCAAAATAAGCAGTAAGATTTTTACTATCATACAAATATCTTGCTTGATGAATTCTTCCTATTGCATCGTGCACATCAAGTTTTTTATACTCAAGTTTTTTAGCTTCTTTTATAACTTCAAGGAATCCTTCGCCACCATCAGAAATGGAAATTACATCTACTTTGATATTTTTATTTTGAATAGTTTCTTTTACGATATTACCAGCCTTTTTAGATGTTAATGTTCCTTTAAATGAATCAATCATTACCATTACTTTTTGGCTATTTTCTTGATGATTTAAAAAATCATGTTTAAATATTATTGATATTTTTTTATATACAAAGTAAGTAATTAAACATACAACAATCGCTACTAAAGCATTAAAAGGAAGAGCTCCAAATAGTAAATATTTTAGCATATAATTGGATTCCGTAACCCCTGGAATCATTGTTAAATCTTTAATTAAATTAGTAGCATTACCATAAAACATTTTAATATAAATTGGAATGGTAATTAAATTTGATAATGTCCCCACAAAAATCCAAACAAAAAAAGCTATAATTAAAGCTATTAATCCACCTTTTTTGGTGCGGTTAAATTTATAACATAAACTACTTGGAATCACTATTAAAAGTCCAATAATTAGATCACCTAATTCACCTACATAAGCCGTATGTGATAATGGAAGTTTTAATAAAAATCTTAATATTACAATAATACAAGCATCAATTGGCCCATATGCAAGTGCTATTAAAATGATAGGTAACATTGAAAAATTAATTTCTAAAAATGATGGAAAAAAAGGAAGTGGAAATTTAACAAAGTCATACAAAACGACACTTATCGCTCCAAATATTCCAACTTTTGTGATTCTATTAATTAATTCTCGACGATTTTTCATATTCACCTCTAAAGAAAAATGCCCCTATGAGGGCATTATTTTATTAATTCTTTTATCTAGACTATCACTATCGGTTTTGGAATTTCACCAAATCATGCTAATGCTCGTGGACTATACCACCGGTCGGGAATTGCACCCTGCCCTGAATTTATTTATTTGTTTTTTTCTTGTCTTGATGAATTTCTTTAGAAATTTCATAGTACAAGTTTTTTTCTATTTCTTGTTCTTTCACTAAATTATTACCAATATTACGGAGTCCTTCTTTAACGAGTTTCTTTTTTGTATTCATTTATATCACCACTAATATATATGAACACTTTATTTTTTTTAGACTATTTATTGAATAGTTTTTTTATGTCTTCGTATTTATATCCTTTCGCAAGAAGTGAGGTAATAATTTTATTACGATCTGTTGTTTTTGAAACAATTTTTAAATATTCTTTTTCAAGATTTTCTTGTGAATCTTCACCATACTCTAGGCTTTCTAAAACCTTGTTGATAACTTCACTATGATATCCGCTTCTTAATAATTTTTGATAAATTAATTCTTTTTGTTTTTTAATTGGATATTTAGTGTTTTGCTTTTGGTACTTACTAGCAACATCATAAGCATTTCGATATTCCGTTTCTACATCATATTCTTTAATCATTTGGTTAATTATTTTGGATTCAATGCCTAACTGCTCTAGTTGATAAACTATTAAACTTGGACCTTTTTTATTTTTAATACCTTCAAGAACAAATTGGGATGCATATTTACTATCATCAAGATAATGGACATTTTCAAGTCTTGTAATTATCTTTTCAATATCTTTTACATTTACTTCTCTATCTTTAAGATACTTAATTACTTCCTTGGTTGTTCTAGGTTTAAAATCTATATAGTGTAAAACCTTATCAAAAATCAACAAGTTATCTTTGTTTTTAACTATTTTTTTCCATTCTTTCTTATCAAATATAGCACCTTTGATGATTCTATTTTCTACTAAACCATCTTCAGTAAAAATAATCGGATCTTCATCAATATCAGTATAAACTAGATACTTTTTACCTTTTTGCTCAACTAATAGAATTTTAACTTCACTTTGTGTTTTCATCAGAACCTACTATTTCTGGTGAGAAACCTTCACCATGGACTTCACTAGCTCTAGTAATATATATAAAAGCTTTTTCATCTATACTTCTAATGATTTCTTTCATTTTATAAAATTCTTGGTTATGCATAACACAAACTAGAATGGTTTTATCATTGCCGGTGTAACCACCTTTAGCCGCAACAATTGTAATACCACGGCCAAGAATTTTAAATATTTGTTCCTTAATTTCTTCAGGTTTAGTTGTGACAATATTAACACATCTTGCATTAAAGCCACTAAAGATTATCGAATCCATCACATAACCTGAAACAAAAATAAAGATGGCTCCATAAAGAATAACAAAAGCATTATGGAAATAGATACCTGAGGCAAATACAATTGAACCATCAATTATAATTAAACTAACTGAAAAAGGAATTTTACAATATTTTAATAATATCTTTTGTATGATGTCAACTCCACCTGTTGATGAACCATTTCTAATCGCAAGACCTAACCCAAATCCAGTAATTACGGCACCAAAGATTACAACTACTAAATACGCACCAGCTGATGCAATGTTGGTATCTAAGTTAGGATTATCTATTTGAAACTTTAAAATATTAGGAAGACTACTTGATAAAAAGTTCTTATAAAGTAGTTCACATAAGTATGAATAAACGGGATAAATAAGTGAAGCATAAATTGTTTTTAAGAAAAATGATCTATCAACAAAAATTAACGCAACAATCAAAAGAACTCCATTTAATATAAAAATAAACAGTGATGATGATATTCCAGTAATATCCTTCATGATTGTCGCAATACCACCAACTCCGCCTATAACAATGTTGTTAGGGTCAAGAAGAAGCGAATAGGCTGCGGCCATTAAAAAGACTCCTATATTTATAAAGAAAAATTCTTTTAAATTTTTTTTGGTAAATAGTTTTTTCATATAAGACACCCTTAACTTCTTTTATTCCATTTCAAATATGCATCAATAAAAATATCTAAGTCGCCATCTAAAACATTAGTAGGATTAGTTGATTCAACTAATGTTCTGTGATCTTTTACAAGGGAATATGGATGAAGGATGTAACTTCTAATTTGACTACCAAAACCATTTTCAAGTAATTCACCACTAATATTTTTAAGCATATTTTCTTGTTTTTCAAGTTCCCTTTGGTAAATTTTTGATTTTAAAACTTGTAAAGCTTTTTCTTTATTTTGAATTTGACTACGTTGATTTTGACAACTTACTACAATACCAGTTGGAATGTGGGTTATTCTAACTGCTGAATCAGTTTTATTAATGTGTTGTCCACCAGCTCCACTTGAACGATATGTATCAATTTTAATATCATCAGGATTGATTTCAACATTAACGTTACTATCAATTTCTGGAGTAACATTACAGCCAGAAAAACTTGTGTGACGTCTTGCATTACTATCAAATGGTGATATTCTAACCAAACGGTGAACTCCTTTTTCTCCTTTTAATGTACCATAAGCATTTTTACCTTTAATCATAAAGGTTGCGCTCTTAAGTCCAGCATCACTTGCTTCTTCATAATCTATTAATTCAAATTCAAAATTATTTCTTTCAGCATATCTTCTGTACATTCGGTATAGCATTAAGGTCCAGTCTTGTGACTCAGTTCCCCCTGCTCCTGGATGTAGTTCCATAATGGCATTTAAATGATCATATGGTTCATTAAGTAATTGAGCAATTTCAAATTTTTCTAATTTTTTATTTAATGATTTAATGATCTCAGCCGCTTCATCATATAAAGATATATCATCTAATTCTAAAATCATTTCTATTTCTTCATTTGTTTTACATAATGATTCAAAAGTATTGATTGTTTCCTTCATCTCATTGTTATGTTGAACAAATGAAGTTGCGGCTTTCGCATCATCCCAGAAGGTAGCATTTAGCATTTTTTGTTCGTTATTCTTAATTTCTTGTTTCATTTTTTCAATATTTAAGACTTTATCAAGAGCTTTAAGTCTGGTGGTAAAATCCTCAAATGCTTTAGTTATTTCAAACTTTTCCATGCTGCCTCCTAGTTAATAATGATAAGCAATGGTAAACAATGATAAACTACGTTTAACATTTTTAACATTTTTAACATTATTTATTTTTCATTCATTCCACAACAATATTTATATTTTTTACCACTACCACATGGACATGGGTCATTACGGCCAGGTTTTTTGTTTTTATTTACGACCGGTTTACGTTTTTGAGGTTCATCGTTTCCTGAGTGTGTTCCTGTAGGTTTAGCTACTTGTTCACGTTGTAAATTATCACGAAGTTGAGCTCTACTTGCATAAACTGTTACTTCACTTTCAATGTTTGCGATTAACTCATTAAACATATCAAAACCAATCATTTGGTATTCTCTTAATGGATTAACTTGAGCATATGCTTGTAGTCCTACACTTTGACGAAGACTACTCATTTTATCAATATGATCCATCCAATATTTATCAACAGTACGTAACAAAATTACACGCATAAATTCTTGATGAACTTCTGGTGGTACTAGTTCTTTTTTCTCATCTAGATTACTAACTAGTTTATTGTATACCATTTCTTCAATTTCAGGAATTTGTTTATCTTCAAATTCAAATGGTTCAAATGTTCCCATATTAAAATATTTATTGATAAATTCATCCATGAATCGGTCAATTACAACACCTTTTGATTTTTTGTTTTCTGTATCTTGGAAAGTTGGAACCAATGTGTTTGTGACTGACTTCATCATATTTTTAATAATTGGTTCAACATCTTCTAAAAATAAGATATCTTTTCTTTGACCGTAAATAACTTCTCTTTGTTTTCTTAAAACTTCATCATATTCAACAACGCTTTTACGACGATCATAGTTGTAACCTTCAATTTTGCGTTGAGCACTTTCTACGAAACGACTAAACATTTTTGATTCTAGTGGAGTTTCGTTCCCTTCTGCATCAGGTGAAGCAATCATACCTAATATTCTTTCAAATCGTTCACCACCGAAACGTACCATTAATTCATCTTTAGTTGATAAATAGAAACGGCTATAGCCTGGATCACCTTGTCTACCACTTCGACCACGTAACTGATTGTCAATACGACGGGCTTCATGTCGTTCGGTACCGATGACTGCTAGACCGCCAAGTTCAACGACACCTTCACCAAGTTTAATATCGGTACCACGACCAGCCATATTGGTAGCAATTGTAACTGCACCTTTTAAGCCAGCTTTTGAAACAATTTCAGCTTCTCTTTCGTGTTGCTTAGCATTTAAAACATTGTGAGGAATGCCATATCTTTTTAAAATACCTGATAATAATTCACTTGTTTCAATAGAAATAGTACCAACTAGAATAGGTTGTCCTTTTTCATGACGTTCTTTTATTTCTTTCGCAATTGCTCTATATTTTGCCTCTTCCGATCTAAAGATTAAATCTGGTTCATCTTTTCTTATTACTGGCATATTAGTAGGAATTTCAATAACAAGCATGTTGTAAATGTTTCTAAATTCCTCTTCTTCAGTCTTGGCAGTACCAGTCATACCAGCAAGTTTTTTATACATTCTGAAGTAATTTTGGAAGGTTATTGTTGCAAGAGTTCTTGTCTCCTTTTTAATTTCAACATTTTCTTTAGCTTCTAACGCTTGGTGTAGACCTTCACTATATTGACGACCATGCATTAAACGACCTGTAAATGGGTCAACGATAATAACTGTACCATCTTGTACAACATAATCTTTATCTCTAAACATTATGTAGTTCGCACGTAAGGCATTATTAATATGATGCACTAAATTAACATATCTTACATCATAGATATTATCAACACCAAAGAATCTTTGGGCTTTTTCAATACCTTGTTCCGTAATTGTAACATGTTGATCTTTAACATCTATTTCATAATCACCATCAGGATTTTGATCATTCTTTTCTCTTAAACCTTTTACAAAAGTATTAGCTTGTAAATATAAGTTTGGTCCTTTCTTTTCACCACCTGAAATAATAAGCGGAGTTCTTGCTTCATCAATTAAGATGGAGTCAACTTCATCCACAATCGCAAAGTTCATGTGAGGACGTTGGACCATTTGTTCTTTATAAATTACCATATGGTCACGTAGATAGTCAAAACCAAGTTCATTATTAGTTGAATATGTGATATCACAAT
This sequence comes from uncultured Mollicutes bacterium, assembly GCA_900538885.1. Taxonomy (GTDB): domain Bacteria; phylum Bacillota_I; class Bacilli_A; order ML615J-28; family CAG-313; genus UMGS75. The sequence goes on along the minus strand of UQAI01000002.1, from coordinate 14,609 downwards.
TATATTGAGCCTGTTTTTCTTCCGGAGTCATATCACGAAGATTTAAACCGACAGTTAATCCTAAAAACTTATGGACTGCTCCCATTTCAGTAGCATCACGTCCAGCAAGGTATTCATTGACAGTTACAATATGAACACCTTCACCAGTTAAAGCATTTAAATACGCAGGCATAACGCTAGTTAGGGTTTTACCTTCACCGGTTTTCATTTCCGCAATATTACCAAAATGCATTGCGGCGGCACCTATAATTTGCACTTTAAATGGCGTAAGACCAAGTACACGCGTAGATGCTTCTCTTACGGTTGCGAAAGCTTCAACTAGTAAAGAATCCAATGTTTCTCCTTTCGCAAGTCTTTCTTTAAATTCCACTGTTTTGTGTTTTAACTCATCATCAGTTAATTTTTTATACTCATCAGCTAATGCTACTACTTGATTAGCTAGTTTCTCACATCTTTTAAATTCCTTATATGATGGATCAAATAATTTTTTAAACATGAGGACACTTCCTTTCATCTTATATATAATATCATTTTTTTGCTTTTTTTTCAAGCATTTATCTTTTTCAATATCTACAGCATACTGTATCTTGCTTTTTATCTTTTAATTTTCTATTTTTCGTTCTTTTTCTTCTTTTCTTTTAATAGTTTCTTCAAGTGAGAAATGACATCCACAATAATCTTGTCGATATAATTCATATTTTTTCGCAAGATTTGTAGAATCTAAATATCCATTTTCCTTCTTAAAATCTGAGTATAAATACTTGCATTTATCACTAGTTAATCTACTACCAATTTCATTTATCCAAAGACTATTTTTATGAGGGCTCACCGATAAGGTAGTAGTGAAATAATCAAAATTATAATGTCTTGCGGCGAGTTGTAACTTTATCATTCTAAATTCATAACATTTATAACAGCGCATACTTTTTTCACCTAAATGTTTGTACTCATCAACATTTTTCAAATACACACTATAATCATCTTTTTCAACAATTAAATCAACATTATAATCAAGTTTAGATAGTAACTCTTTTTGTGTGTTTAATCTTTTTTCAAATTCCTCAAGAGGGTAAATATTAGGGTTGTAATAATAAACCGTAATTTTAAAATATTGGGACAAAAGGTTTAAAACATGACTGCTACAAGGTCCACAACAACTATGAAGTAATAATGTCGGTTTACGATTTGATGTAGCAAGATTTGCTAGTTCTTTTTTAAACTCTTCATATTCATGTTTACTCATCTTTTAACCTCTCAATTAATTCAAAATAGCTATTAACTTCAATAATATTAAGATTATTAAAGTTTTTTTGATTTAGGCGGTTTAACCAAACACTAGTTAAGCCTGCAGAACTTGCACCTGAAACATCGCACCTGTAATCATTACCAATATACCAAATATCATTTAAAGAAATATTTGGATATTTACGTTTAATTATTTTAATAATTAAACGATAAAAGATTTCACTTGGTTTTCTCATTAAATAGTCACCACTAGATAAGACATCTTCAAAATAATTTTCTATTTTAAATTCCTTTAATTCATGCTTTAACTCTTCACTACTAAAACAACTATTGCTAAGCACATAAACTGGTATTTGAAGTTTTTTAGTTACCTCTAAAAACGTATCAACACCAGCAACAAGAATTCTTGGCATTGTTATATCAACAAATTCTTTTTCTATTTGGTAATAATCAACTTCTTTATTAAGCCCTACTGTCTTATCTATATAATTTAAGGCATTATGAAAATTAAGTTCAAAATTATCATTATCTCTTTTCTTAAAACCAATATCACAAATTAATTTATAATCTTCTAATACTTCTTCATATGAAATGTCATGTATACAATAATTATCATAGATGTGTTTTACCCCAAGTTCAAAATTCACATCACTACTATCTAATAGTGTTCCACCCATATCCATTACAATTACCTTTGGTTTTTTCATCGATACTCCCTCTTTCTCATAATATATTATACCAAAAAAACACGAAAAAAGAAAGAGAAATGTATATATGTGCATTTAAGTTAGAAAAAGTGTCTAGCATCACTACTAAACACTTTTAGTTATAAACTTAATTTAATATTTTAACAACAACATTATATAGATATTCTGCTATTTCTTCATTCGCACCTATTGAATTATTAATTTGTCGACAAATCATCGTACTAAGTAATCCAGATATTAATGCTTCAGTTTTAGCATCATAACTTGCTGTTATAATTTTTTCTTCTACTCCTTTATGGAAAATATATGCAAATCTTTCTAAAACTTTTTTCTTTGCGTCTTCCATTTTTTCTTTAATTTCCTTTTCTTTAACTTTGACTACTAAATCAAGTTGAGTAAAAATATGGAAAACCGCGTTTTTATTAAAATCACATTCAATAATATTTAATATTTGCATAACAAAGGCATCATGAAAATTAAGATTAGTAAGATCATGTATTAGGATTTGTTTTATATATAAATCCACAATCCCTTTTATTGTTTCTATTAACAAATCGCTTTTTGAATCAAAATATTCATAAATGGTACTCTTGCCGATTCCGACTTTTTCAGCAATCTTACTCATACTAAATTCATCATAGTTAAAATTTTCACTTAGTGTTTCAATTACTGCTTCTATTATTTTTTCTTTTGTTGACGTCATTTTATGCTTCCTTTTTTTCTTCTTGTTTTACTTTACGATGGTTGAATGCCATATAAATAATTGGTATTACCACAAGTGTGAGAATTGTTGCATATAATAATCCCCCAATCGCCGTTACCGCAAGTGGTTGAAGAAGTTCTGCTCCATTATTTAAACCTATCGCCGTAAATATTAAGCCGAAGATTGTAGTAAGTGCTGTCATTAAGATTGGACGAAGTCTTGTTTTTGTGGCAGTAACGCATGCCTCTCTTATTGTGTAACCTTCTTCTCTTAATTGGTTAATATAGTCAATTAAAACAATACCATTGTTAACCGCAACTCCAACTAGAATTATTAATCCCATTAATACTACAACGCTAAATTCTAATCCAAAAATTAAAACAAATAATAATCCGCCTGTGAAGGCAAGTGGAAGTGTACCTAAAACAATAAATGGATATACTAGTGATTGAAATTGAATTGCCATAACCATATATACTAGTAAAATACCAATTAATAATGCTATTATCATTTGTTTAACAGTATCCATAATTTGTTCATTTTCCCCTTTATATTCTATTTGAACAATATCACGATAAGCATCAAACTCACTAGAATTAATATATTCATCAATTCTCTTATTTACTTCACTTGATACCTTGGTAACGTTATATGCTTGATTAACTCGACATGTTACGTTAAAGTAGCGATATTTGCCATCACTTAAGATAGTACTATATCCGGTCACTTTTTTTACGTATGATATCGCATCATCATCATCTTCACTTCCTAAAACATTACCTGCAGCTTTACTATCAAGTGGAACCGCATCTGAAGGTAGTGTTATACCTAACTTAGTGCCATCATATAATTTATTTTCGGATTCACTATAATAAATGAATGGACTAACAACAAGGCTAATACCTTCTTTCATGGCTTCTGTCATGGCCTTAGTAAAATCACCACCATATTTAGTTTGAATAATTAACATAATGCTTGTCATTGTCATACCAGCAAATTCTGTTGGCATAAACGTATATACTGATAAACCAGAATCTTCAATTACTTTAAGCATTTTTTTATCAAATACTTTAAAATATTTAAGGAATTCTTCATAACTACCAAATAGTTTCATGATAGTTGTAAGACCAATTCCCGCAATATTAACTTCTGAAGGAATGCTAAGTTCATATTCATTGCCATTAAAAACTAATTTAGTTGTATTTTCAGTAGTCATACTATCAAGGCCTGTTGTGTTGAATATTACTCTAGCATTATCAATAAAGTCTTGTTCTGTTAAACCTACTTTTGCGGCATTCTCTTTGTTAACATATATTTTAAGATTATTATCTGAACCAACTACTCCTGTGCTTACTTTTTTGGTTCCTTCTACTTCACTCATTATTTGAGCAAGTTTAACCGCAACTTCTTCCATTTTTTCAAGATTATATCCTTTTACTCTAATGCTTACTCCACTTGACGTAAAAGACGTAATACTACTTGAACTACTTTCGGTTTCACTTTCATAAATATCGGATTTTTTAATTTCATATTGTTTTAAATTTTCCGTACTATTGTGTTTTGTAATAATATCTTTAATGTTATTTGCATAATAATCAGTTGCTTTACGGTGATTATCTTTTAATTTAATTGTTAGTGAAATACTTGTTACATTAGATGATGAACTAGAAATAAGTGCCATCATTCCACTACTATTACCAAATCTTGCACTAACAGTTTCAATTTCATTACTTGAATCTTTAATAGTTTTTGCTAAGTCATCTGTGTAATTTGATAACTTATCAAAAGGAATATCGCTATTAACCGCAATCGTTGTAGATATTGATCCTTCATCGGTTGCTGGAAGTAACACAAAGCCTTTGGAAACAACTAATCCAACTGATAAAATAAATAATAAAACAACACTACCAAACACTATTAATTTATGAGAAAGCGTCCATCTAATTACTTTATCATAAGTTGCCATAAATTTAGATTCTTTATTTTTTACTTTAGGTTCTTTATACTTTTTAAGTTTTTTACCACAACATGAACAAATAGTATCAGTAGGGCTTATTTCAGCATCACATTTTGGACAATGATTAGGATCATTAAACATTCTTGATGCCATTGATGGAACCATGGTTAAGGAAATTACTAAACTACAAAGTAGTGAGAAAGTGATTGTATATGCCATATTAGAAAAAACATCTTTAACGGTTCCCCCTAAGAATAAAACTGGTACAAATACAATAATAGTTGTAACAGTTGATGAAATAATAGCTGATGCTACCCCCTTAGCACCTTGTATTGCGGCTTCTTTCTTTGACTTTCCTTCTTTACGAAGTCTAAATATATTTTCAATAACAACAATCGCATTATCAACCAACATACCTATACCAATCGCAAGACCACCCATTGATAGCATATTTAAGTTGATTCCCGCAAAATACATGCACATAAACGTTGCGATAACGGAAATTGGAATAGCAAGACCAACAATTAAAGTAGGACGCCAATCCCTTAAGAAAAGTAGCAATATTGCAACCGCAAGAATAGCTCCATAGATTAAGTTTTCCACAACTGAACTTACAGCCATATTAATATATTCACCTTGATCTAAAACTACTGAGTAATCAAAAGTACTATATTCCTTTTTTATATTATCAAGTTCTTTGGTAATAGCTTTTGTAATATCAGTTATAACTGAGCCATTTTGCATTTGGAATGATAATGTAATTGTTTTTTTACCATTAACTTTTGAGTAGCTTTCTGAATTTTGGTCAGTATATTTAATTCCATTTTCAACAGCTAAATCTTTTAATCTTACTACTTCATTAGTTTTTGAAAGTGGTAAAGGTAATTCTTTTAAATCATCTATATTCTCTATTGAATTACCTAAATTCAACATACAAATTTTACCATTATTAAGTGCTATACCAATTAGTTCATCATGATTTTGTTCTTTAATTAATGATAAAATTTCATCATTTGTATAACCTTTAGCTTTTAAAATATTTTGGTCTAGATTAACTTCAACAACAATTGATGAAGCACCACTCATTGATACTTCCGCAACTCCTTCTACTCGGTTTAATCTTGTTATTAATTCATTTTCCACAAATTGTGTCGTTTTTATAAATGATTGTTCAGGATCTATTTCATCGTTTTCCATTGAAACTGAAACAGTCATGACTGGTAACATATCTGGAGAAACTTTTAAAATTGTTGGTTTAGTAGTTCCTTCTGGAAACTCAATATTATCAAGTTTAGTTCTTAAATCAATCATAACAGTATCCATATTAGTGCCATCATTAAATTCAACAATAACAACACTATAATTGGAACTAGATGTCGACTGCACACTTGAAAAATTATTCATTGATGTTACTTGTGATTCAACCACTGATGTTACTTTTTCCGTAACTTCTTCTGCACTCGCTCCTACATATGGGGTCACAACAACCACATAGGGTAAATTCATTTCAGGAAATAAACCTAGTGATTGTTTAGTTAGTGAATAGATGCCAAGAACGATAACAATCATAATGCACATCAATATAGTAACTGGTTTTTTAACACTATATTTACTCATATTATCTTATCCTTCCTCCCGACCGACCATTCGGTCGGATACATAAATATTATACTTATTATTAAAAAAAATGCAATAAAATTACATAAAAACCAGTGCATTTTATTGCACTGGTTAGCTACTTATTTTGGTTCAATTACCCCATATCCACCGTCTTGGCGAAGATATACAATCGTTTGTTTGTGATTATCTTCGTTAATAAATGTGTAGAAATCATGGTCTAACAATTCCATTTGAATAATTGCTTCTTCTAAACTCATTACTGTTAATTCAATTTCTTTATTTTTAACCTTTGATAAATCAGTATCAACTTCTTTTCCATTTTCTTCAACTAAATCACTAAAGTAATTGGCAATACCTTCACGTTTGCGAATAATTGAATTAACTTTTTTCTTATGTCGTAAGAGTTGTCGCTCTATTTTGTCAATGGCATTATCGACTGCCATATAAAGCGTGTCACCTTTGCTTTCGGCTCTTAAAATAATGTTTTTAGTTGGAATAGTAATCTCAACAACTGAGTATTTTTCATACCCTTTACATAAAACATTGGCAGTTATGGCTTCACTATTAGTAAATAGTTTTTCAAGAACCAATACCTTTTTTTCAATGTCCTCACGTGCTGCTGTAGAAAGTTTTACTTGTCCATTTCCTCTAATGTTTACTTTCATAATTTTACAACTCCTTTTCTATTAATTTGAAGATTTACTATCTTCAACTATATTTTACCATATTATTAAATGTTTGTAAATATATTTCATAATAATTTTAGAAAATAATCACAAATACTTCACTAGTTGATGGCACAAAATATGAAAAGAAAGTTTCAAATTCATAGTAACTACCAAACCAGTAAAGAGGAATTTTTAAACTAAACAGTTTAGTAATTTGATAGTTATATAAGATCCCCTTTATCTTTACTTCAATAATATAGTATGTAATATTACCTATACTTACAACATTTAATGTTGAAGATGGTTCCTTCCCTTTTATTATTAACATATCCCTTAATTTCATACTATAAAACGATACTTACTAATTTGTTAGGAACAACAATCATTTTCTTAATTTCATTTGTTCCTACATATTCTTTAACTCTAGCACTAGCAAGGGCTAATTTTTTGATTTCTTCAGGATCAGTGCCTGCTTCTACTTCAAGTTTATCTCTTACTTTACCATTAATTTGAACAACTATTGTAACTAATGCTTCTTTAGTTTTATGCTCATCAAATGTTGGCCATGTTTCATATGCCAATGATTCATTATGTCCTAAATGTTCCCAGATTTCTTCTGCTAAGTGAGGTGCAATAGGGCTTAACACTTTAATGAATCCTTCCGCATATTCACGTGAGAATACATTTTCTTTATATACAGCATTAATGAAAATCATCATTTGCGCAATTGCGGTGTTAAACTTTAATTCCTCATAGTCACTAGTTACTTTTTTAATTGTTTGATGATAAATCGTTTCAAGATTTTTATTAGGTTCATCTTTTATTTTACTATCTTCAACATAAGCACGGTAAATACGATCTAGGAATTTGCGTGAACCTTCAATACCTTTATCATCCCATGGTTTATCTGCTTCAAGTGGACCCATAAACATTTCATATAAACGCATTGCATCTGCCCCATATTCTTTGACGATGACATTAGGGTCAACTACATACTCAGGGAATCTCTTACCCATTTTAATGCCGTTACTGCCTAAAATCATGCCTTGATGAACTAATTTTTGGAATGGTTCTTCTGTATACACAATTCCTTTATCATATAAATAATTGTTCCACATTCTTGAATATAATAAATGACCAACTGCATGTTCTGGTCCACCAATATAAAGATCAACTGGCATCCAGTGTTTTAATAATTCTTTATTGGCAAGTTCTTGATCATTTTGTGGATCAATATATCGTAGGAAATACCAACTAGAACCAGCCGAACCAGGCATTGTTGATAATTCTCTTGTTGCTTTTTTACCATTTCTTGTAACGTTTATCCAATCTTTTGCATTAGCAAGTGGTGAAGTTCCACTTTTACTTGGTTTATAGTCATCAAGTTCTGGTAATACTAGTGGTAATTCATCATCACGTAATGCTTCAATTGTACCATCTTCATAAGTGATGGTGGGAATTGGTTCACCCCAATATCTTTGACGAGCAAATATCCATTCACGTAAACGATAATTAATCTTTTTGGTTCCTAAGTGATGGTCTTCCAAATAAGCAATCATCTTATTTATCGCATCTTCTTTACCTAAACCATTTAAAAAACCAGAATTAATGTGCACACCATCACCTGTAAAAGCACTAACACTAATATCTCCACCTTCAAGCACAGGGATAATATCTAAGTTAAACTTTTTCGCAAAAGCATAATCACGTTCATCATGAGCAGGTACTGCCATAATCGCACCAGTACCATATGATAATAAAACATAGTCAGAAATCCAAATTGGAAGTAATTTACCATTAACAGGATTTACAGCATAAGCACCTGTGAATACCCCTGTTTTTTCTTTATTTAACTCTGTTCTTTCAAGATCAGATTTCTTAGCACATACATCAATATATGCAAGAACTTCCTTTTCTTGTTCTTTACTCATGATTTTTTTAACAAGGGGATGTTCAGGAGCAAGTACACAATATGAAGCACCAAATAAAGTGTCACAACGAGTAGTAAATACAATAAACTTTTCATTTTGATCTTTTACTTGAAATTCAATGTGAGCTCCTACTGATTTGCCAATCCAGTTACGTTGAATTTCTTTGGTTGATTCCGGCCAATCTAATTTGTCTAAATTTTCTAAAAGTCTTTCTGCGTACTTAGGAATATCGATAACCCATTGTTTCATATTTTTACGAACAACTGGATAGCCACCACGTTCACTCTTGCCATCGATTACTTCATCATTCGCAAGAACTGTACCAAGTTCTTCGCACCAATTAACTGGCATGTCAATTTTTTTCGCAAGTCCATCTAAAAATAATTGTTTAAAAATCCATTGTGTCCACTTATAAAATGATGGATCGCAAGTTGAAATTTCTTTGGACCAATCATATGAAAGACCTAAACTTTTTAATTGTCCCTTAAATGTTTCAATATTCTTTTTAGTAAATCCTTCCGGATGATTACCTGTTTTTATTGCATATTGTTCTGCTGGTAAACCAAATGAATCGAAACCCATTGGATGAAGAACGTTAAAGCCTTGCATTCTCTTCATTCTTGAAATGATGTCTGTTGCGGTGTAACCTTCGGGATGACCAGCATGAAGTCCAACTCCTGATGGATAAGGAAACATATCAAGAGCGTAATACTTAGGTTTACTAAAATCCCAAACATCAGTCTTGAAAGTATCATGATCTTTCCAATATTGTTGCCATTTTTGGTCTATTTGTTGATGATTATAGCTCATTTTAATTGCCTCCATTTTTATTAACTTTTTGATCTAATGCATAATAACTAAGAGCTCTAAAGGTATAGAATAATGATAGAAGTTCTCCTAAATATGCTAAAAAGATTAAATTATATAAATAAGCAAGTACATAACATACTACATATGGTAAAGATGCAAGGAAAGCAATCTTGACAATTTTTCCGAAAGCAACTCCCATTCCTCTAAAAAATAATTTAATTAAAAGAATTGTAAAGAAAGTACTTGCGGTAAAAACCATTAGATTACTAATAAATAGTACTAAAGAATTTTCTAAAACAATTTTCCATTTTAATTTACTATATATATGGTTTCCAACACTATATAATTGTAGAAAATAACTATTACTTGTTGAGTTATTATAATTAAAGTCCACTTCTAAATTATCATATGATATTGTCTTTACAACTTTTTCAACTTCTGTTTTTGGTAATATATCATTAAGTCCTGCTACTTCTTCAGCTGAATTTATTTTTTTAGCTGGAACATACATAATATCTATTTCTGATTCTTTAAATAAAACAACATACCCAGTTTTATCATTAATATTATATCCACCACCATTTAAACTAAAAACAAGATATACTGGTAATTCGGTAAGCAAGAAATCAGTTTTTTCAATTTTAACATATTGCTTAGTATTATTACCTAATCCCGTATACTCAAGTTTTCCATCTTTAATACGATAATCAATTACTTGTGTATTTTTAAATGATGAAGCAATCCCCTGGGCTTCGACATTGCTAAATTCGATTCTTGAACTTAATGATAAAATTGCTGGAATCATTAGTAGAATTGCTAATATAGCTATAAATCCTACAAATCTTCTCTTTGGTTTTTCATCTACATGTAGTGCAATATCTTTAGGATGAAATAAAGCATCTACTAATAATCTAAACATTATTTTCCCCCCTTTTATATTGATATCTTATTATATCATATTCTTAAAGAAAAGTAAAACCTTTTGACGCATATACAAACACTTTTAATAATTCGGAGGAATATCCTTACTATTTACTTTATTTACCATTATATTTTTAATATAAATAATTTGTAAGCGTTTTATTTTTTTTGAGTTCACTTTTATGGTAAAATATTAGTAAACAAATAAAAGGAGGAATTTATGTTTAAATCATTGTCTAAATTAGGAATGAAAATAGGAATATGCTGTTTATCATTTCTAACCATTGCATTAATGTTATGCACACTATACACACCTAAACTTAAGGCTGCCAGTAGTAATATCTATTATGTTACAGCTAGTGTTGGTGAAACCTATGAAACTGCAGGTATTAATTACCACTGCAATCTTGATGGTTCTTATGTAATTTTTAGTAAATCTAGTTCTTTAACTGATGCTATAAAAGTAGAACCTACCGTATCAAAATGGCACATTGACCAAAGCGAATATGATGAAAATACAGGTTTTGGTGAAAGAAATGTTTGTAAAGCCGTTTTAACTGGCCTTGAAGCTGACACTACATATTACTATCAAATAATTTGTGGTAGCGAAAAATCTAATGTTTATTCTTTCAAAACAGGTGGAAACAATAGTAATAGTTCTGTACTATTCTTAACTGATACACAAAGTTCAAGTACTAACTATTTTCAAAAGATTGATAATCTAGTTAAAAAAATTGAAAGTAAAGAAAAGAATCTAAATATGGTTCTTATAACTGGTGACATTGTTGACCGTGGTGGTTACCAAGCTCAATGGGATGCTTTATTCGCAGGTTTACCTAGTCTTCAAAAATACCAACAAGCAACAATTCCTGGAAACCATGAATATTATCATGATAAAAACCCAGAATATATTGATGCTTCTATTTATAATCAATTTTATAATAACCCTCAAAATGGCCCTGAAGATCGTAAGAATTCTTCTTACTACTTCATTTATAATGAAACATTATTTATTATGCTTGATATCTTACAAGGTACAAAATCAGGCATTGATATTACCGCTCAAAAAGAATGGTTTAGACAAGTAGTTCAAAATAACCCTACTCGTTGGATTATTGTTGGATCTCATGCTGGTGCTGTTTCAGCAGGTGCTTATGCCTCTGACGCAAAATATTTATGGAATAATTTCCATGACGTATTTGAAGAATGTCAAGTAGACTTATGTATAAGTGGACACGAACATATTTATATTCGTAAAGATTTATCATATCAAGGTGAAAAAAATGAAGACCTTGGTGTTACTTACCTTGTTGGCCCTGCTGCTGGTATGAAAGACTATGCAGTTCAAAAAACTGAAGGTTTAGATAAAGTTATTCGTGGTAATTATCGTGGACAAGTATTAAAATTCCAAGGTAGTACTCTTACAGTTTTATTATATGATATGAATGGTGATGTAATTGAAAAATTCTCATTAAATGCTAAACGTAACGCTGAAGTTACTGAATATACTGACAAAGAAATCTTAGATTCAGTAGAATGTACATATGATGAATCAACCGAATCTGCAACTTTCACTTGGGAACCTAATATTTGGGGGCTAGTAAAAGAAGTATCATGCACTGGTGATGCAAGATGGGCAAAAACAGTTGCTTCATGTTCTGAACTTTTAGCTACTCATACTATTCATAATGTATTTAATACTAATAATTATATTTACAACATTAATTTTTTGAAAAAAGATGGCACAACAATCACTAAAGAAATAAAATTATATTTGAATAAAGATTTAGTTCCTACTTCAATTAGTGTTAGTGGCAAACGAACCATTGATGTTGCAGGTACAACCCAATTAACTGCCGAAGTTTTACCAAAAGGTGCCGAGGCAGCGGTAACTTGGAGTAGTGCTAATCCTGAGATTGCGACGGTAGATCAAAATGGTTTAGTTACAGGTGTTTCAGCTGGTAAGGTTAGAATTTATGCAACTTCACAAGTAACTGATAAAGTTGTTGGATTCCTTATCATAACTGTAAAAGCAACATCTGATCCTGCATCATATGAAATCACAGGGCTTCCTAGTTCAATTACTAAAGATGATATATTTAACCTAAGTATTAAAGTTAGCCCTATTGATGGTAGTAAAGATGCTACATGGACAACATCTGATACAAATATTGCGGTTGTAAACGATGGTGAAGTTCACATTACTGGTTATGGTACAGTTACAATTACTGTAACATCAACAAAAGTACCTAGTGTTACAGCAAGCATTACATTTACTTCAGTTGATCCAAGTGTTCCTGTGGAACCTAGCCCTGGAAAAACTGGTTGTTCCTCTAAAACAAATATCGAACGCTTTATCACATTCTCAAGCGCTTTAGGTCTTGTTGTTATTCTGCTTAGAAAAAAGAATAAATAAAGTTCTATAAATAATTAATTAGCCTGACAAATGTCGGGCTTTTTCTATAATTAAAACAAATATAAATATTAAAAACGCAGTCAATTATTAAAGCAACCACGTTTTGTAAATCCTTTTAAATGTTCAAATAATCGTGTAACAAAAAATGAATCTAGTTCTACCTAGACTCATTTTATTATACTTATTTTGCTAATGCTTTTTTCGCAACATCACAAAGATTTACGAACATTTGAGCATCATTAACTGCAAGGTCAGCTAACATCTTTCTATTGATATCAACATTTGCAAGTTTTAATCCATGCATTAATTGATTGTAACTTAAACCATTTGCTCTTGATGCAGCATTAATTCTAACGATCCATAATTTACGAAAATTACGTTTGTTGTTTTTACGATCGCGATATGCATACATTAATGATTTCATTACTTGTTGGTTCGCAACTTTATATAAACAATGCTTTGAACCAAAGAAACCTTTTGCTTGTTTTAATACGCGATTACGTCTTCTTCTTGCTACTACGCCACCTTTAGTACGTGCCATGATTAATACCTCCTATTTAAGATTTGCCAATTGTTGTCTAATGTGACGTTTGTCAGGTGTAGAGACAAGGGCAAACTTTCTTAATTGTCTACTTTGTTTTGATGTTGTTGCAGGGGCAAGATGTCTAGTTCCTGCTTGGCCACGTCTTACTTGGCCGCTTCCAGTAATTTTAAAGCGTTTTTTAGTTGAACAATGTGTTCTCATTTTTGGCATAATTAATTCTCTCCTTTATTAGTTTTTCTTTTTTTGTAGCTTAGGACTAAGCATCATAAACATATTACGTCCATCTAAATATGGTTGTTGATCAATTTGGGCAAATTCTTCAAAATCAGCAGCAAACTTTACAAATAATTCTTTTGTATTGTTAGCTTGATCAATCATTCTACCGCGGAAACGACAACTAACCTTAACTTTGTCGCCATCCATTAAAAACTTTTTTGCAGCTTTTTGTTTAGTTTCAAAGTCATGAGTATCAATCGTAGGACTAATTCTTACTTCTTTAACTTGAATAATACGTTGATTTTTCTTAGCTTCCTTAGCTTTTTTGATTTGTTCGTAACGGTACTTACTATAATCCATTAAACGACAAACTGGGACAGGTGCATTTGGAGCTACACAAACAAGGTCAAAGCCACGTTCTTCTGAAAGCTTTAATGCATCTTGTAAATTCAACTTTCCAAGCTGTTCACCTGTTTCAGATATTACCAAAACAACTTCAGCTTGAATGTCTTCATTAATTAAATTTTCATTTTTTTGATCGAATACTTTACTGATATTTCCACCTCCATAAAATTAATATATGTGAAAATAAGATAAAAAAAGTGGGCCAAGACCCACTCGTAATACTTAATAAGATTAACTCATTATTGTACTGACTCTTTACCCACCAACAAAATCGGTCGGGTGAGAAGCGGGACTCCTTCTTTTCACTACATATTTAATTCCTATATATTATACCACTAAACTTTTGATAAGTAAACTAATTCGCTCTAATTTTATCTATTCATATATGCTAGTTATCACATATCCATATAGTAATAATATAGAATGTTACTCCAAATTAAAACTATTATTTCACTTATTAATAAAA
>UQAI01000001.1 GCA_900538885.1 uncultured Mollicutes bacterium | reverse complement strand
AAAACCATTGATTTTATTAGCTTTTTGCCGCTATCGCTATCACACCTCATTATTCAACAGACCTGATTGGCTAAGGCTGCTTGACAGAATCAACAACGATGAGGTCGGAACCATTATCGTTAAGGACATGAGCCGTCTTGGAAGAGACTACCTTAAGGTCGGAATGTACACAGAGATGCTATTCCCTGAAAAAGACATAAGGTTCATTGCTATTAATTCTGGCGTTGATTCAGCTAACCAACAAGACAGTGACTTCACTCCTTTTCTAAACATCATCAACGAATGGTATGCAAAAGATACCTCAAAGAAGATTAGAGCCGTTATCAAAGCTAAGAGTGATTCAGGAAAACCTACCGCTCCTATTCCAGTGTTCGGCTATAAGAAAGACCCTAACAACAAATACAACTGGCTTATCGATGAAGAGGCTGCCGAGGTTGTTAAAGAGATATTCCGCTTAGCAGTACAAGGAAATGGGCCATCTAAGATTGCGACAATCTTAACTGATAGAAAGGTGCTTAATGTTACTTCTTACAAGAATGCTAAAGGAATACCTAACACCCATAGCAAGGACAACATAGACCCTTATTGGTGGGATTGGTCAGTCGTTTCAGATATCCTATCAAGGCAAGAATACTTAGGCCATACGGTTAATTTCAAAACTGGCAGAAAGTCCTACAAAAACAAAAAGTCCTTTATTAACCCACCTTCAAAATGGGTAATTATCAAGGACACTCATGAAGCTATTATCGATCAAGAGACATTTGACATAGTGCAAAGGCTAAAGGAAGGTAGAAAAAGGGCTAATACACCAATGGGTGAAATGCCTGTTCTATCTGGAATGATATATTGTGCGGACTGTGGCAAGAAACTATATGTTTGCAGAACTAAATCACTTCAACCAGAATCATATTATTATTGTTGTTCTACTTACCGTAAGAGACAAGGATTGTGCTCAGCTCATCAAATAAGAATTAAGATTATCGATGAAATCGTCCTTGAAGATATCAAGCGTCATATTGAGTTTGCAAAGGAACACGAGGATGAATTCATAAAGCTTGTGTCCAGTGAGTCGACAGCGAATATCACGAAATCACTTAATCTTCTCAATAAGGAGCTAAACGCATCAAAAGCCAGAATCGAGAAACTTGATTCAATCATCCAAAACCTTTATGAGGATAAAATATCAGGTATTGTCTCTGAAGATAGATTCAAAAAGATGAATGAGAATTATGAGCAGGAGCAAACTTCTCTAAAAGAAAAGATTGCTGAGTTAGAAGGCAAAATCAAAGCCATTAATGAGCAAACAGCATCTACTTCCCATTTCATGGAACTAGTCCAAAAATACACAAGAATTGATGAGCTTACTCATGAAATAGCACGAGAATTCATAGAGAAGGTTATCGTTCATAAGGCTGAGAAAGTTGATGGCCATAGACAAATGAGAATCGATATCTTCTATAATGGTATCGGCAAAGTCGACTTGCCAAATGAAAAAGCGTAGCACATTCAGGAATTAACCTGTTTGTAACTACGCTATTTTTATACGGGAATTTTATCCCTAACGGGCTTGATACTTGTATCAAACCTTTGCTTTTCTTATGTCAAAGTAGAAATGTTTTAATACAATTTTAGCACCCCTACTTTTAAATCGTGTAAAATTTTTAGCACCCTTGCTTCAAATCGTGTCAACTTTTAGCACCCCTAGAACCACTTTTTTATTGATTTTGCAGTAACGAAGCCTGTCCATTCTGAATAGAATAACTCATGTGTTGAATCGTCATAGAAGAAAATATAATCGCATCCATAAGTTGAACCAAAATTATCCCAGTCAACAGAATCGATGTATTTTTGAATTTGATCTATAAAAAAACTCTTCATTCCTTGAGATGAGTGGTACTCTAACAACGCACCATAAGAAACATTGGACAATCCATTTAGTTTTCTATCTTTTAATATATCACCGAAGATAAGCAGTACATTATTACTTTTATTAGTAGCTTTATCAGATTTAGCCTCCAAACAAAATTGATTTTGAACAAGCATACCAGGAATTGTTCCTGTGAATTCCACATCACAATTTTTCTTAGCCGCTACACATGATGACAATATTTTTAATGGTGCAGGTGATAAACTTGCATTTTTTTTAAGTAAATCATTTATTAATTTTTGTTCATTATTCATATTAGCCATAGCAATCACCTAATCCCTACTGTAACTTTTATAGCAATACCATATAATATGATCCAACTCATTTTTAGTTAGTGGTTCTTGCTCTGTTTCATTAATTTTTACTAATAAAGCATCTAATAAATCGAACAATACTTGATAAGGCAATGCTTCTCTATGTGTCTTCGTTTCAAAACAACTCCTAATACAAATATTGCTACAATCAACATGATAATAATCCAAGTAAAAAGGAAGCATGCTTCTAACGTAATAATCATTTATAAAATAATTGTCACCGAAGTTCATGTACTCTGATGTATATTTACAAATCTTACTTGGAAGACTCTTGATATCGACTGGTTGCATACTATTCTTAATCTCATCCACTAGAGACACATCACCTCGTGACAATCTATCGATGAAGTTATTAGAAGGATCAACAATATAATCTATGATTTTATGAAAATCTGGTCTATGGAATCTCCAAACTTGGGTGGAGTTATCAAGGTCAATTATTCTAACCAAAGCAGACCATGCATATGTAGTATTTGGAAAAGAGCCACTATTTTCACTGCATAATTGTTTGTAAATCATATTGGCAAAAGGAATATATCCATAATCATTTCTAATTAAATCTTCAATAATTCTCGAATTAGACTTTGTTAATTTAACAAGGTTATTCGTTCTATCCATTTCTATATTATTTCGAGTAACTAATGAATTAAGAACATTGTCAAGTTGTAATTGACTACCATATTTAATTTTTGGATGTACATTAATATTTGCTTCTTCTTGCACTTGAATTGCAGGTTCAACACCACTTAATGAATAATAAGAAGGCTGCGAACCAGTTCTTACAACAACTCCAGCGTCAACAAGTGACATTAAAGCACCGTAGATATTTGGCATATGCTTATTATCACCATAAATTGCAATAGATAGGTCACCTTGAGTCATTGAATTATTTTCTTTTAGAAGTCTTAAAATTTCTTCTTTTTGGCTCATATTTGGACTCCCTTCTATAATTTATCAATCATCTCAGACAGTTTCTTTTTTTGACTTTCGCTTAAATTCTTGATTCTATCTTCGAGTGACTTTCTTGGCTCTGGTGCACTAGTTTTCGTAAGAATAATCTTGTCACCATCGCAAACAACCTCAACGTACTCGCCGGCTTTAAACCCAGCTTCTTCAAGCCACTTTCCCTTTAATAAAATCGTTGGAACTTGAGTGTAGTTTCCCCCACCCATAGATTGTTCATAGACTTTAAGCTTTCTATTCATTTATTAACGTCCTCCGGATATCGTTAATAGTATATCACATCGTTAATAAAATGTTAACGATATAGCACTAAAAAACCAGCCATTTTATAAAGCGGCTGGTTTTATTTTTTACATTGTAATTTCTGTTCCATTCTTGAATACAAACTTAATTGTTCCATCCTCGCTGACTAATGCATCTTGAATCATTAAGTTCCATAGATCAGTTGAGAATTCATCTATGACGGCTTCTTTATCTTCTAAGGAAACAATGAAAGCATTAAGTATTTCAATCCTGTCTAGTTTGGATTGTTTTTCCTCTAGCAAGGATTTCATTTTAGCTTTAGCTGCATTGAATTGACTTACCAACTCTTGATAGTGTCTTTCGTACTCTTCTTGGTCTTGGTTCCTTCTGGCATTGTCGTGAATTAGGTTCTCTACCAATAGCTGAACCTCCTCCATCTCATTCGTTAATGCTTGTACCTTCGCGTCTATTTTCTCAGTTGAGGTTAGCATTTCTATGACCTCTTTGGTGTCTTCTATCAAGCCTTTCTTGTTGTCCATCACTTGGTTGTAGGCTTCTATGAACTTCCTGTTGACTTCATCTTGGCTAAGATTAGGTGACTTGCATCCGCATTTGTATTTGCCGTTGCATTGCAATACCTCTTTTCTGTGGATTGAGTTGGAATGCCATACCTTGATTCCGAAGAAGTGTCCGCATTCCGAGCATCTAAGCTTTGCTAAATAAGGATTGCTTGTTTGGTATGAGTATCTGATGCCTTCTCTTCTCTTAAGCTCCTCCTGAACCATTGTCCATTCTTCTTTGTTGATGATTCCAGGATGCGAATTCTCAACGTAATATTGAGGTAACACACCGTTGTTCTTCTTTACCTTGTGCTCAAGATAATCGTCGCAATAGACCTTTTGTAGCAATGCATCGCCTTTGTACTTCTCGTTGGTGAGTATCGACTGAATGTTGTTGACGGTCCAGTTGCAGCCTTTCTTTGATGGAGTAGGAATTCCCTCAGCCTTCAGAGTATCTGCTATAGCCTTTCTTGTCATACCGTCCTTTAAGAACATTGAGTAAATTCTTCTAACGATGATTGCCTCATCCTTATCAATCGTAATCTTACCATCTATATTTTGGTATCCTAAGAACGCCTTACAAGGAATTGTAACCTTTCCTTCCTTCATTTGCCATCTCTTGCCCATCTTAACGTTCTCTGAGATGCTTCGGCTTTCCTCTTGAGCAATAGCACTAAGCATAGACAGCACCATTTCAGACTTTGAATCGAATGTCCATAAATTTTCCTTTTCAAAATAGACCTCAGTTCCAGCAGCTTTCAATTGTCTAATGTAGGATATGCTGTCTAAGGTGTTTCTGGCAAATCTCGATATTGATTTGGTTAGAATTAGGTCAATCTTCCCATCAACTGCATCCTGTATCATCGATCTAAAGCCAACTCTTCTTTTTGTGTTGGTTCCTGATATACCTTCATCAGAATACACCTTCACGAATTCCCAGTCTGGTCTGGTTGCTATATGCTCAGTGTAGTATTTGACCTGTGCTTCATATGATGATTGTTGTTCTTCATTCTCGGTGCTTACTCTGGCATAAGCAGCAACTTTTCTTTTTTGAGTTGAGCCAATAACTGACATTGTCATCGGATTTATCGTTTGTGGTATTACTTTGACTTTTGCCATCTGTTGTTCCCTCCTCTTAATTCGTTTTGTTTAAATGCCTTAGCTCTAGCTTTAGATTTCATATCATCAGTCCATGCCTCGCTTCGGCTTCTGTCATTCCAATAGATTTTGTCAACCGTTCCATCCTTAAGGTGAATCTCTAGCTCATTCCCTGGATTAGCTATAATCTTCTCAACCTTCTCTAGGAACTTATCTTGTTTGAACTTATCCCAACCGAAGTATTGGTTAATCGCATCATAAAGCTTGCGTTCATCTATTTGCTTGCTTCTTGAGCAGAAGCCTTTCCCTTTGGTGTTGTAGGTTCTGCAAATCCAGATTAAGTTGTACCTTGTCGTCTTGTGATGATATGCTCCACCGCAGCATCCGCATCTAAGAATGCCTGTGAAAGGGTAGTTATTCTTTGCCTTTCTGGTTTTAATGTCATACTTCATAATTCTCTCATTTCTGATTTTCTGTGCCTTTTCAAACATCTCTTTAGTGATTATTGGCTCATGGTTCTCTTCGACAAGGTATTTCTGAAGCTCACCGTTGTTCTTGCATTTTTTCTTTGATAGGTAATCCTTGCGGTATGTCTTCTGAAGGATTAGGTCGCCTGTGTAGTTTGAGTTGCTTATGACGGCTGTCACGTTATTCTTGCTCCACTCATTTGCAGTCATTGGTTTTATGCCTTCCAAGTTCAGGATGCTGGATATCTTTTGAAATCCTGCTCCAGCAATGTATAGTTCGAAGATTCGCTTAACTACAGCAGCCTCTTCAGGAACTACAATGAACGTCTTCTTATCGATGTCATATTTGTAACCGTAGTTATCTTTGCCACCCCACATGATGCCTTGACTGAAATCTTTCTTAATTCGCCATTTCATATTTTCTGAAACCGACCTGGCTTCCTCTTGGTAATAAGCAGCAAGCACGCTAAGCATGAACTCACCATCCGATGATATCGTATGGATCTTTTGTTCCTCGAAGTAAACATCTACATCCCTAGCCTTTAATTCCCTAACTACTTTAAGCACTGTTTCTGTGTTTCTGGCGAACCTTGAAATTGATTTTGTGATAATTAAATCAATCTCACCAGCTTTGCAGGCTTCCAGCATCTTTTGGAATTCCGGTCTATCTTCCTTTGTTCCTGAAAATGCATAATCCGCATAGACTCCCTTGAACTGCCATTCTGGGTTGCTGTTAATCATCTTGTTGTAATGGCTAACCTGAGCTGACAGCGATTGAAACATCGCATCCTTATCTCTTGAAACACGAGCATAAGCGCAAACCCTAATTCTGGATTTCAATTGCTTTTCTGCATCAATTTTGATTATGTTTCTATCCATTATTTGCCTCCTTTTTTGCATTACTATCTATCACTCTATTTCTCTGAAATAGCAAGTGATTTGAACGGTAAATGCTGTCAGGTTTGATACAGTGTTTTTTAGCTAGGAACGATTCGACTTTCATGTACTCTTTTTCATCAATCAAGCCTTCCTTAACCATCTTCTCAAGAACCTTAACTGAAGCCATATATCTTTCCAAAGGAGTCATATTACTTGCCACCCCTTCTTTGTTTGTTCCAGTAATCGTATCTACAGCTATCACAGCAGAATGTCTTCTTTTTCTTACCAACAACAAACTTTAGCTTCTTTCCGCAGTTCTTGCACACCTCATCGCTTGGTGTCTCAACTAAAGCGTTTCTTACTGATCCAATTGAAATGTTCAATTCTTTAGCTATCTTCTTATAGCCATAACCCTTTTGACTTAAGGTTCTTATTTGTTCTTTTAAATTCATAGGTTCATACCTCCTCAAGTCTAAGGACCGAAAATCGTGTCAAAAGTTCGGGATTTGAATTCAGAAAATAAAAAAAGCTCTAGATTTCACTCTAAAGCTTAATAAAATGATTAATTATTACTTAATTTATTCAGAAAGTTGCTTCTTGATATCTTCCATACCCTTTAATGACTTAATGAATCCTTCTCTATCAATAATGGCCAAATCTTCTGGATCATCATCACATGAAGGAATAGCCTCATTTGTAAGGTATCTGATTTCTTCTTCAACCAATGATAATAGATCAATAACCTGTTGTTCAGTAAGATTTAATGTTTTCATTTTTCCAACGCTCCTTTTCTAAAGTAAGCCTACTTTTTTTGTAATTACACCTGTAGTATATCACTTAATTTTTAGGTGTCAAATCGACCTCTTGAAGAGCACTTCATTTTTTGAGAAAAAAGAAAAAAGCTGTTAACCTGAGAGCTGTAATACTATCCCAAAATAGGCTGATTTTTCTCAAACTCTAGGCAAAACATCTATGAAAACATTTTCTTTATTTTTTTGCTAATCATTAAAAAAGCCCCTCTTTCCAATTAAGGATTGAGGGGTTTGATCCACATTTTAATTAGTATCCGATACTTCTATTCCAGTATTTAGTTAAATAGCTAGAAGATGTATTGGTGAATTTTGAGTGATAGCCAGGTAAAGCAGATTCAGCTTCAAAATAAACATAAGTTGTATAATAAGTGTAAGAGCGATAAAATGCATTTTCTTCTAACACAAGAATTGATTTAGGAATATAAATGTAAACTGTAGAAGAGTATGAAATTGAATAACAATTGCTCTTTACTTCAGTTACTGTATATCCATCAATTGTTCTTGGAACTTTAATTGTAGATGTTGATGAAGAACCCAAATACTTAACTAGACTTACTGTTCCATCATCAAGAACTGCATATTCATACTTTCCATCAAAAGATATTGTAGGAATCTCACCTAATTCAGTTTTATAAGTAATTGTATAACTAGATGAAGAACCAGCCCATTGTGTATCCCATTCATCTGGTTTTGATGTGTGATTTGTATAGAATCTATAACAAACATCAGCAAATCCATAGGCATTAATTGTTGTTACACTGCTAGGAATATAAGCATAATTGAAGTCTGCACACATCATAAACGCATACTTTTGAATCTTTTTAATTCCATCTTCTATGATTAAGGATTTAGGATTAAAGAATCCATAAACAGCACCTTTTCTAATAGTATGAACAGTTTCGTTATTGAAAGTTGATTCGATTACAATTTTACTACCAACTTCATGGTTCATATAAGCAATTAAAGTATAACCAAATAAATCTTTAATATAGTATGAATTTGTTTCTTCATTAAAATAAACATCTTCCCATTTTGTATTTTTGATATTGCGATAATAGCAAATATAGTTTTCGTCATCAAACCATAGTGCACCATCAATTTCGCCTTCATTTTCGCCATCTACCCAACCTTTAATCAATGTAGGATATGAATTAGCTTCAAAAATCATAAAGTTTGATGACAAGTCATCATTGTCAATGATTAAAGCATAAGTGCTTATTTTTTCTACGCTTGAAGGAATATAAATTGTAGTAAATAAATTATTGAATGCTCCTAAATCAATTGCTTTTACTGAATTTGGAATTACTACTTGTTCTGCTCTTACCATATAACTGAAATAGTTTTCGCCACTTTCTTCAGTATAAATATTATCATAAACATTAAGTCCAATTTCACTAACAGAGTTGAAACCGTATCCAATTTTTGTAACTGGTAGAGAATCAATTAAACTAGGAATTTCAATTCGTTTATCAGTTCCTATATAATTTAATACTGTTATTTCATTTCCGTTCTTAGAGTAAATATACTCATCATTAATTAAACAATTAGGAGTAACAATTCCACCATAATACGTACTAGTACCTGCAATATTGCTTTCCCAAGTTGTAGGGATTGTTTCCTGTTCGATATAAACATAAGTTCCAGCAAAAGCGTAACTACCAACATATTCAACATCATTCGTTAAATAAATAGGATTACCATGAATTCCATATAATGAATAATCTGCAAAATAAGTAACATTATTAATATCAATATCTTTTATAGTATTTCCATATAAAGCATGACTTTCTAATCTCGTTAATGAATTTGGTAATTCAATAGATTTTAATTTAGTATTTGCAAGAGAATATGCACCTAAAGTTTCTAAAGTTTCAGGTAAATCAATGCTTTGAAGTTTTGTTTTATAAAAAGCATAGTCTGGAAGTTTTTCTAATGGTGCTCCATTAAAATCAATTTCTTGTAAATTTGAGCAAGTATTAAAAACATTATCTCCAAGATAAACTGTATTTCTTGAAAGTGAAACTTTGCCGATATAATCAACGTTTTTAAACATTTCAGCTTTGATTCCAATAACAGGAGTTGTACCTAAATAATCAGGAATATTAATAATTCCATAAGTTGACGCGTATTGTTCTGGATAGTTATCTAAAAGATTATAAATTTCACTGCCGTATGCAACAACAGGATCAAAACCAGTAACAACAAAACCACCTTTTCCATTTATGGTCATAGGTGTAAATGTTAATCCATCAGTAATATCTCTAGTTTCATAGTTATAAGAAGCGAATTCGCCAGTATCTTCATCGCCAATCCACCAGTTGCCATTAGGACCAATATAAGGAGTTAATCCGTCTTTTCCATTAGTAACGGTAAATGTGAATTTGTTTCCGTCAGATAATGTAATTGTGTAAGTATCAACTAATTCATCTGAACCAGTTTTTTCAATTGATTCAATTGTTATGCACTCGCCATCAGCTCCGTTAGTTACTGTAAAAGTATATTCAGTACCATCAGAAAACATTATTTTATAAGTATCAACTAATCCATCAGAACCAATCTTAGTTACTGATTCAACATTAACTGATTCGCCATCAGCACCATTTGTAACAGTAAATGTTGAAGTATTTCCATCAGAGAAAGTGATTGTATATGTATCGACGTTTTCTTCAGTTCCTGTTTTTTTAACTGAAACAACAGTTACTGAATCCCCAGTGTCACCTTTATCTCCTTTGTCACCCTTATCTCCTTTGTCACCTTTTTCGCCACTATCACCTTTTTCACCTTGTGCCGGAACCCCAGTGTCAGACTCGCCAACCCACCAGTTTCCATTTTCTCCAATATAAGGAGTGTTGTTGCTACAACCAGTCATAAAGATAACTGACATCATAAAAATAGATAAAACAATAAATCTACCAATTTTTTTCATAATCGTGCCTCCGAATTATTATATTAGCTAAAATCATAAAATCGGTTTTAGTTAAATCATTATATCACAAATTATCCAAAAAATCCAATAATCCAATAATATTGGAGATAAATAAAAAAGACCCCTCTTTCCAATTAAGGATTGAGGGAATAACTGCTCGTTAAATAGGAATTTGTCGTTATCTATACTCATTTGGAACTTCGATATGAAATGTCTCACACAATAACTTCACATCATGTACATCATTTTCATCAAACTCGTATCCGAGATGGAACATTACTTGACTATATGGTTCAATACAGGAAACCTCTATCTCCTCAATTTTTCCTTTACCTGAAAAAATTTCTAACGGAAAGCAATCCCCCTCATAAAGAATTTCACCTTTGCCTGTATATTCAAAACAATGCAAATCAATAATTCTGTTTTTCGCATCTTCCCATACAGTATGATTCAATGTTGTATATTCCATCTTAATTTCATAAAATCCATTAGCTTGTATTATCTCTATAAAATTCTGATAATCTTTCTTTTCTACAAAAATATCAATATCGTTATGGCTTCTTGACTGATATCCAAGAAGTGCATCTACACCCCAGCCGCCATCAAGAAAGACTTTAATCTCCGCATCTATTGCGAATTGAAGAATCTGTCTTACATCTGTTATATTGACCATCTTATCATCCTCACAAATTCTAATTTATCTTTCACCTATATTATACTACTTAGCAGTCCAAAAATAAATCTGCAAACAAAAAAAGTCCCTGACTCCAAAAAGGAAATCAGGGATTAATTTGTTTATTTTATCAAGTTAATTGTTGCTTCAATCTGAGTTGTAAGCCAAGTATTGATGTCGCCATAGTTCTTAGTGATGTACTCTTTAACCTCTTCACTTAGCTGAGCAAGTGTTAGCTCTTTAGCCTTGTTTAGAGCCTCAATTTGAGCTTCTTTTCCAAAGTTACCACTCTTCTTAAGGCTATCAACATAAGTTTGAAATACCGCTCTTACAGCATTTGTCACGATAGTAGTTGCTGTTGTTAGCTGTTTAACTAATTCATTATTCTTGATTTTTGAATTGATGAATTTTATAAGTTGAGTTCCTGCAATAGATATCAAAGGCAAAATAACTGCAGTTAGTAAAACCGATAAAACATTAAGTAAAATCTCATTCATTTTGAATACCTCCTATTTATGAGCTTGTTTATTTATGTGTTCTTCAATTTCCTCAATTGCGTGAGTGACAGGTCCATTGCACCCTTGTTCATGAAGCCCTTTAAGGCATGCAAGTACACCCTTTGTAAGAATGCTTTGTTCCGCCTTTATTTCTTTTATTGAATCATCTTGTTTCTCGTTTTTGAGATACCATCTATAGATAGTAAAAACGACTCCGAATATTACTCCAAGAGCCGTTATAACAGATGAAATAGTAATAATTGTTTGTGCTAAATCCATAAGTCCTCCTAATTTAACCACGTAGGTTTTTCAGGTATGATTTTAGTTTTGGTTGCAACTAGCCAAGCCTCATACCAAGCATCTAGCTCTTTTCGCCTTTCTTCAGATAAATGACTCCACCAAAGAGGTGATCGATTATCGATTAAGTTAAAGCATTCAACCTCTCTTCTTTCTCTAATAACCTGTTCATCTAAAAGTTCTACCATATGAAACTCACCGTCTTCTTGTTTCCAATTCTTGCCGATTTTACAGCACATGAGTGTTTCATAAAGTTCATCATCCACCTCGATCTCAATGGTGGCATCATTAATGTATATGCTTTCTAAAAAGCCGTCTTTGTTTATTTTTACTTTCTTCATACGTACCTCCTAAACTGCGATGACTAATAATGAATATGTCTTTTTACCACCAGTGGTATTTCTAACAGTAATGCTTGTCCCACTTACTGAGAACCATTGGTTATTTGAACCAGTTGATGGCGTATCTCTTTCAGTTAGTTGAGCTCCAATAATCTCATGTATTCCATAGGCAGATAAATCGTAAGTTTGATAACTTCCATTACTTACAGAAGCATTAAAGACGATTATTTGAGGGCAAGTTGCATCGCTTCCAGTATGTGATGATCCAAGAGGTGAATGCAACCAACAGACTTTATCTAGATAGTTATATGGTATCTTACCTGTCATTACTGCATCTTCAGCATCACTAGACATGTATGTGCAATATCCATCTGGTTTGAATTCAACCCAGAAGTTTTCACCATAAGAGGTATTCTTAAATCCCATAATACAGTCATCGATTCTTTGCGTTCTTGCAAATATTGCATAAGTAGGCATTCTTGAATCAGATGATTCCGAACCGATACTAAAATGAGACGCCCAAGAACCGTTGTAAGTTAAACCGCTACCTGTAATGCTTAGATTTCCAATAGTTCCACTAGTTGATTTAATTGCGCCAGTACTATCAACGCTAAAATTTGCACCTACCTTAATTGATGCACCTTTAATATCAAATGCCGAATCTCTTACAAAATAATGAGTAGCGCCAACATTTGAAATTGAGATATCTGTTGTTTCTGGAATCAAAAGATAGCCAGTATCAGTTCCAGAATCTGCACTTCCATCTTTCCTATAAACGATATAAATATAGTCGTTTTGTTTCAAACCATAGTACTCAACTTTTGTATAACCAGCTAAGGCTGAACTACTGTTTTGATTTGATCTTGTATGAGCTTTTACATAACTACTTGAATAAGAAGTAGGATACGATGAAGCATTTGGATTTGAAATCATTGTATAGTCATAGCTAGACTCAGCATAAGAACGAATATAAACAGTAAGATTTGTTGCTTTATTGACTGTTATTTTGCTTACTGCATATGACGAAGCTACTCCTTGGTTGTTTGACTTATATGCAATTAAGCCAACTGAAGATAACTCAATTCCACTGCTTGAGCCAGGAGTTCCTGCATAAAGTCTATTTGAGTCAATAGTGAAACCACCAATTTTTCCTTGGAGAGCAGAAAGAATACCTGAATTCACCCATGTAGCATCAATAGCATCTGCCAAAACATACACATATCCACCACTTGTATATATGCCTCTTGATGCACCTTCAGAGTTTTTTGAACCTGCTAAAGCACTACAAATATTAGTCCAATTAACAGTTGCATCTGAACCAGCTGGACCTTGCGGTCCTGTAGCACCAGTTGGACCTTGTGGACCAGTAGGACCCTGTGGCCCTGTTGCACCAGTTGGGCCTTGTGGACCAGTTAATCCTGTATCTCCTTTTGGTCCCTGACTTCCTGTTGCTCCTTTGTCCCCTTTATCGCCTTTTGGTCCTTGTGAGCCCGTAGCACCAGTTGCACCAGTATCACCTTTATCTCCTTTAGGACCTTGACTACCAGTTGCACCAGTATCGCCCTTTTCGCCTTTTAGTTCAGTCTTTTGTGTATCTGTTAGGTTAATCTTTAGGCCTACTGCAGTGACAGTTCCTGTAGGATCTACTGTAAAATTAGGACCTACTCTAATACCATCTGTTCCAACATATACACCATTATGGCTTGTATCACTAAAAGATGTTACGCCTTTATATATTCCTTTATCTGAAATAGTAAAGCCACCAATAGAACCTTCAGTTGAGGTAATTTTACCTGTCACATCAAGCCCTGTTGAGGTGGCTTTCATTACTGTTTTCTTGTTTGAATAAAGTTCAAAACTGCTACTATCAAGTTTCCATCCAAATGATGAGCTTGAGTTACCATATGCGCTATCAGCTTTCTTTGATACCTCTGCAGAAATGTTAGTCGCAGTTTGTTTTAGAGTTGATACTTCACTTTCAATAGAAGTCACATCTTCTTGTATTCCATCAATATTAGATTCAATGGTCTCTATTGTTTTAGTTTGAGTACCCACTGTACTTGTTAATCCATCGAGATTTGTCTTGAACTCTGCTTGCTTTTCTTCAACTGTTTTTACTGATGATCTAATAGTATCAGTTCCATTCTGTTCAACCCATTTTGTGCCATTATAGACCATTGTTACTGGTGGAGTTTTTGAAGTATCCACCCATAATTGACCTTTATATGGATTTTCTGGAGCAGTTGATTGAGTCGCCACATCATTCAATGAATAGATTGTAAATTGATTCTGTGACTTCATAGAACCTTCCTCCTTAAATAACTACTTCAACCATAAAAGTAGCTTTTGTTGCAACATCAGAACTTGAAACAGATAATGTTTTACCTGTCTTCTTTCCACTTGTTCCCCAGCTAGTATCAATAGCACCATCTTTGTTATATTTCGTCCAAGTATAAGTTCCTGAACCAGCAGCATCTACTTCAACTCCTGCTTGATAAACCACTGCTTTTAAAACAGTGCTACCCACTCCATTTTTAAATACATCTCCACCAGTTGATGTTATTTGTACTTGTAGAGGATCTGCATTATCGATGAAGGTTGCAACATCATAAAATTTTGAATTATAAGTTGCAGATGCTGAATCAGTATCCTTACAACAACACTTAAATACAGCATATGATTCAACTGCTGAAGCATAAACGGTGATTGTCGCTGTTGAAGTTCCCGTATATTTACCAGTTGTATCTGCTAATTTATACCAACCAGTACCGAAGTCTGCATCATATCCAGCTGATGAAGATGATGAAACTGAAGAGTCCATAATTGCCCATTTATATGTGACATTAGTCGTATCTACACTAGAACCTCTCCATAGTTCACCTTTTGCTGTTAAGGTTGCTACTTCAGAATTTTTGAATACATTTCCTAAAGGTGTAGTAACAAGTAAATCAACAATACCGCCACCATTCACTACTCTTGAAAATGAAATCGTAAGTGGATGAGTAATTTCAAGACCAGTAGATGAATCCTTATAAGTGATAACACATCTATAATCAATTCCAGGAAGTCCTGCCATTGTATTTCCTTTAACTGTTAGGATATGATTTTTTGTTCCAGATAAAGAGTAATTACCACCAGTTGTAATAGCTGTTGTGGATGAACCAACATACCATTTAACTGATTGAACATTGGTAGATGTGATTTGGTCCGTAGTTGTACCTATTACGTACAAACTAGGAGTTAATACTAAATTCGTTGATGACCAATCAGGTGAATAAGTACTATTATCTGGATTGAACATCTGAGTTTTTGCTAAATTTGAACCTATATAACCTGTTAAGGTTAAGGCATCATTATAATCAATAATTGTAAATTGTCCTTGAGCTTTAGACATGTTCCATTCCTCCTATTTTAGCCTAGTAGGCTTTCTCTTGTTGATGTATCGATGAGGTCACAATAAAAGGTAGCTCTAACCTTGACATCATCATTTGTGATTGTGATGGATTTTGTTCCACCAAAATGAGCTGAATTCCAAGCCTTATCTGCTTCAGTATCTGAGGATACTCTTGTCCATATAAACTGATTATCATCGAGTTCATCAGTGACATCCTTATCCCAAGAAAAAACTGTAGCAGTAAGCATTGTTGATATATTTCCATTTTTGAAGATATTACCATTTGAAGAACTGATAACTAAGCGATACATTTTTTGTTCTTCTATGTTATCAATTCTATTTGTTTGTTCTTCTACTGAGGCTGTTGTAGCATAAGCCCTTAGTACTACTTCGCCACTTTCTAGATTCCAATAAGAACTACCATCGTTACTTGATAATGTTCCTGCTTTTATGATATTTGCTACTAGTGAACCAGCAGTAATAAAATCCGCAACGATTGCACCATCACCAGTAACCGCAGTTTCATATGGGCCATTATAGCCATGACTTGAAAATCCTAAGCCACCTAAGTTCCATCTCCACACATTCACCGCACTATTAATATCTTCTGTATCCATTATCAAAAGTTCGTATGGTGTTCCATTTGAATTTGAATGAAGGACTACAGAACCACCAGTATTACCAGTTATTTGTTTTGTAGCACTATCGATTGCAGAATTAAGCAGGCTAGGTAATCGATCCACAGATTTTTTTGTGTCTGTTACAACATTTTCTAGGTCGTTTATCTTTGAAGTTAAACTTGCTTTTAATGTTCCTAAGGTAATGGATTTATATTTTTCTTTCAATGAATCATATACTGTTTTTACCACCTTCATCTTTGCAGTTACGCCTAGATTAGAGTGCTTTACTGTGACCGTATCACATAGCGATAATCTTTCATGAATTGCAGCATATTCGCTTTGATTCCATAAGGGTTCAAAAGATACTTCAATACTTGAATTTTCAACTCCAAGCGGATGATTCTTAATCCAGACATTTGCTTTTGTTCTAAGCTCATATTCTGTTATTCTTTCATCTTCTTTGAAATCATCAGTGAAATCTCTAATATAAACTTTTCCATTTTTAAGAATAGTTGATGTTAATGGCAAGACACATTCAGGAAGAGTTACTACTGTTTCCTTATCGTTATCGTCTTTAATTACTCCATAAGGCAAGATATGTGTATAAATATCAGTGATATCTGACTCGTGTTCTAGTTTGGTTAGGTTTTTTCCATAGGCAATAACCACGCCATTATCACTGCCTCTATGGGTGTGGTGTTTGATTTTGAAATTGTCCCATTCATACTCACCACCCCAACTATCAAGAATCGAGCCTTCACTTCCTCCAAGCAAACTTCTAATGCTTACAGGCTTAGATACTTTGAATTGCTTTACAGTTAGATAATCCGATTGAAACGAGAAATTATTAGGAATTGATGAATGAAGCAATACTTGGTCCATTGCATATTTTGGACTAGCATTTTCTATATCAAAAGGCATTACACCAATTGTTGCTAAATCATAAGAGATATGTTGTGCATAAACAGTAACTTCACCCCTCAAAGGAGTGGTTACTTTATAGATTCTAAAAGCCTGGTTTTTAGATAGATCATTTGGTTTAGCGACGATTATTCTTTCATTTTTTAAATATGAAAATAGGTCACCACTAGTTGGATATTTTAGTGTTAATTCAAATGATCCGTTTCTTTCTTCAGTTACTTCACAGCTTGTACATTCCCTTAAGACACCAATTCCAAATGTAGTAAAATCAGTCGCTGTTTCATTAAACAAAATAGGTATCATAAGCTCACCAGCCTTTTGATGATTTCAACCTTAGTTACTTCACCTTTCCAGGCTATGGAGTTTTCGCCAGTATATAATTCTGGAAAATCATCACCAGTCACTTTGCTATTTTGTAGTTCGGTATCCTTATAAAAGTTCATAGTTTCAGAATCGCATTCAATAAAGTCTTCAACATCTTTCATTATCCAGATCTTATTGATTCCAGGAGAGCTTATCGTAAGAGTAATGTCTCCACTACCATAAATCTTCAAATATGGTTTTGCACTAAGCGAATATGGGTTGTTAACAACAAATTCTTCAGTATAAGTTTCTTTTTCAAGAGTTGAAATAAGATATCTTTGAGGTTTACAAGAAAAAACAACAGTAAATGTTCCTATTTTATTCACCTCATCAGAAATATCTAATTTACTATTAAAGACAGCTTTTCGTTTGAAACTTACATCATAGCTATCTCTTAAATCGTGGTATTTATCTGGCTCCTTATATAGCCAATTCTTCACTAGAGTAACTTTATTAGCTAATTCTTCTATGGATTTTGCAGCAATAAAACAAGTATAGGAAACAGATGAATTAAGATACCTACTATTTGAAGAAATCAAATCTCCATTTTTCCCTGGGATAGATACAAAACTTGCATCATATTTAGGACTTGAAAATATATTTTTATTTTGAATAAATACACCCAAGTCCGATGATTTTATTCCGTTATAAATGAAGTAGCTCATCCGTATATCACTCCTTTCCTTCTTGTAAAACTTGCTGCAGTTTCCATTATTTCTTCTGTAAGGCTATTAATATCCTCACTAGAATAGTTGTTAAAATTCTCAATAGATAATTGCAAAGTTAAACCACCTGATGCTTGATTCAAACCTTCTCTTATTGTTCCTGTAGTGCTTGAAACATTGAAGTTAGTAGGAACACCACTCATATCTGCTGATAAATCATTAAAAACAGAATTAAGATCCTTTGTCATTGCGTTTGCTGAATCAATAACATCTGATGCACTTTCATCAATACCTCCAGCTAAACCTTCCATTAACATGTCACCAATCCATGACATCTTCTTTGAAGGAGAGTGAATACCAAAGAAGTTTTTAATTCCACTCCATAAGTCAGAAGCCCAACTTGAAACTTTATCCCATATCCAACCTGCTAAACTTTGGATACCTTCCCATAGACCTTTGACGAGGTTTTTACCCACATCAGCCATTTGAGAAAAGCCTGCAGCAAAGCCGTTTATTATAGAAGATAAGATTTGTGGTACTGCCTTAACTATTTCAATAATAATCGTTGGTAAGTTAGTTATTAATGAGGTAAAAAGTTGAATACCAGCATTTATTAAAAGTGGCAAATTGCTTATTAATGCATTGATTATTGAACTAATAATCGTAGGTATTGCAGTTAGTATCATTTCAATAATCTCTGGTAAGGCTTGAATTAAAGAAGTAAATAGATTCATTCCAGCTTGAATGATAAGTGGCAAACTCTCAACAATAGCAGTTATTATTCCATTAATAATTTGAGGAATTGCTGTATTGATTGTTTGAATAATCTCAGGAAGAGCATCAATTATACTTGTAAATAGCGTGATACCAGTTTCGATAATCTGAGGAATTGAACCAACTAAGAAATCCACAATAGAAATAATCAGCTCAGGAAGAGCCTCTAATAATATTGGTATTGCTTCTAATAATCCCTCAGCAAGTCCTGTAATAAGTTGCAATGCTGCATCTAAAATAAGCGGAAGATTGTCCACCAATGTTTGACATAGTTCAACAACTACACTCACAATAGTTGGAACTAGTTCTGGTAAAGCATCCGCTATTCCTTTTGCTAAAGTTACTACTACTTGAACTGCTGCTTGAAGTATTTTTGGAAGATTAGCAATCAGTCCTTTTACTAAAGTAAGTACTAGTTTTAATGCTCCTTCTGCTATTTTTGGTAAAGCTGAAATCAATCCATTTAATAGTGATAAAACGATCTTTGAAGCAGTGTCAATTATGATATCAAGGTTATCCATTATAGCTGTTCCAATTGATGAGACTATGCTCATAGCAAGGTCCATTATTTGAGGGATATATTGTAAAATCATATTCAGAAATTTTGGTAAAACCTCACTGATGACACCTGACATCTTTGAAATATCGCCATTACATTCTCTTATACCATTGGTAAACTCACCTAGTAAAGATACACCATCAGTTGCCAAATCAGTAAGAATAGGTAGCAAAATGGTACCTAGTGCATTCTTCATAGCTGTGGTTCCAACACTTAAATATTGAAGCTGATCATCTAATTTTCCATAAGCTGATAACATCTCATCACTCATTACGTATCCTGCATCATGTGCTTTATCAGCTAACTCTTCCATCTTTTCTGAGCCAGCCTCAATCAATGGATTAAGGTCAGTCGCAGACTTTCCAAGAAGAGCCATAGCAAGCGCATCACGTTCAGTTTCGTTTTCAACTTTTCCTAATGCTTCAATAATCTCCCAGTAGACTTCTTCACTATCGCGTAAAGTTCCATCAGCATTCATTACCTCAACGCCAAGTTTCTCATAGGCTTCAACATAAGTAGATGAGCCTTCTTGAGCTTTTTTCATAGCGTTGATATTTTTCTTCATCGAACCTGTAAGAGTTTCTACAGAGACATCCACAAGTTCTGCTGCATACATATATTCTTGCAGTTTCTCAGTTGAAATACCTGTAACTGTACTTTGAGTTAAAACTGAATCAGCATAAGTTGCGCCTTCTTTAGTCATATCAACTAAGGCCTTCCCTGCCGCCACAGCAGCCGCTGTAACCGCCGCAAATGCCGCAGCCATAGCAACACTCGCTGCCTTACAAACAGAGCCTAACGCTTCCATTTTTGAAGATGAATCATCTGCTTGTTCCCCAGCATCTTCAATTTCATCGCCCATTTTATCTGCTGATTTCTTGGTTTTATCCATTTCATCACCAGTCGACTCAAGAGCCGATTTATTCTCTTTGAGTTCTTTTTCCATTTTGTTAAGTTCTGCTTGAGCGTTATTTAGTTGAATTTGCCAGTTTTGAGTTCTTTTGTCATTCTCACCAAATGACTCAGCTGCATTATTTAAAGCTGAACGCAATACATCTATTTTTGCTTTTTGTGATTCTATTGATTTTTCAAGTACACCATTTCTAGCAGTAAGTGCTTGAACTGAGGTGTCGTTTTTATCAAATTGAGAATCGACAAGTTTCATTTCTGAACCTAGAACTTTGAAAGACTGGTTGATTTGAGCAAGTGAAGCCTTGAACTCCTTTTCACCTTCAAGACCGATTTTCAATCCAAAATTATCTGCCATTGCGTTCACCTCCTTTTAAATTCCATCTGGTATAACATCATCAATAAAATGTTCTACTTTAGGTTTTGAAATACCGTTATATTGTTTATGGCATTCCCATAAATCTAAAAGCAGACCAAAAGGCATGAACCAAATCTCATCTTGCGATAAATGAAGTTGACTCAAGCCGTAATATAAAAGACGAGTAAACAACTCTTCGTCACTTACTCGCCCACTGCGTTTTTTGTTTCTTCACTCTCAACATTCCTTTTTGTGCCTTTATAAAGTGCTTCTGTGATCGCATTTTTATATAGAGCCAAATCGGTAGGTGTAGTTAATAGTTCAACTTCATCCTCTGTTAAAAGTGGTTTTATATCGTCTTTATTTTTGAAGTTATGAATTAGTATTGGTTGATTAGCTAAAGTTACAATAAGCCATACAATTTCATTAATTGCATCCTCATATTTTTCATTTTTGATGAGCTTATCACCTAAATCTGCAAGACCACCATACTTTTTAGCAATCTCTTTTGTTGCCTTAGTGGTTAAAAGCAACTCATATTCATTATCACCAATTTTGATAACTGCACTTCTTTCATCAGCCATTAGATGCTACCTCCGTCCGTATAAACAGGTTCATAAACTTCTGTGTACCATTTGCTGATTACACTTTGATTAGTGTCGGATTCAGTGACCTCTGCTTTCCAAGGATGATTATTCTTACCATCAACCTTATTTCTTCTGAAGATTGTTCCTTCAATTGTTGGAGTTGAAAAAGTAATGGAATCACCTTTAGTAGCAAGGTTTGTAGCAGGAACACCAAACAAGACTTTATAAAGCCAATAGTACTTATATTTTCCATTTGATTTTTTTGCTCTGAAACCAATAGCTACAGGCTTTGCTGCATCCTCTCCCCCAGAGACTAATACACCATTTTTATCGACTGTTGCGCCAACTAATCCTGCAGCAGCCTCAGTACCAATATCATCAACTCCTAATGATAAAGTACCGCTCTTGAACTCTTTTACAGCTTCAGCTTGGCCATCATCAGCAAATAAAGTTGCTTCATTAAGTTCAACACTTAAATCAGCAGAGATAGCCTTTGCAAGTTGAACTGGAGTACCGTATGTTTCGTTTCCATCCTTATCTTCAGTGATGGAAGCATAAAATAATTTGTCTAAACCAATTGTTGCCATTAGTAAATATCCTCCTCAATTTCATAATTTTTGGCTACGTCTATTGTGTACTGATAGTAGCCTGTATCAGCATCATAACCATTGTATTTTCTCTCCGTTATGCAAAAATCATTGCTTAGAAGTATTGAAATAATCTGGTTTTTAAGTTTTATATAATTCTCTTTAGAGAAAATCGTGATTCTTAATTCTTGCACATCTGCGATAGGTAAATTATCAGCAGAAACTGGGTAAGAATCAGCTAAAGGTACAAGCACAATATATTTGTCACTTGTAGCCTGTTTCATTGATCCTGTTTCTACAGGAATGCTTAATCTAGATAAGAGTAAGTTAACTTGAGCTAATATGTTCATGCCTTCTTTATTTCCTCCTCTAGTTTTTTAGTCATTGCATCAATGCATGGCTTTTTTGATGATGTTTTCGCAGGCTTTAAAAACGGCTTAGCAGGTTGTCCTGCTTTTCCATATTCGATGATGTTGGCTATCATTGCATTGGACTTTCCGTCACTTCTTGGCTCAACAAAACCAACTTTAATATTGGCATTACCATCTTTACCGATAAGTACTTTTGATAGACCTAATGATGAAGCAAGTTCACCAGTTGATTCACCGCTTAGCACTCCTTCGAGATTAGATTTGACTTTATCCAAGACAACCTCACCGCCCACTTGAAGAACCTCTTCAGTTATAGAATCCATCTTGTTTCCAAGCCTTGATAGTTTTTTCAAAAGATCTTCTGGCATCTTACAAATACACTTAGCCATTGGATGCCACCACCCTTTTTGCTAAAACTTCAACATACATATTCCTACCTTTTACATTTTCAACAGATAGAATGTTGTATTCATTACCTCCATAAAGGATGAAATGTTTAGTAGTAACTTCAACTCCTGGAATTGCTCTAAATCTAAAGAGTTCAGTTGCTTCCGAGAAAGCCGCTAAATTCGCCCAACGTTCGCTTCCATGCCTTCCTTCAAAAACACTCGAATATCAGAAACAAAGGCCACAGTGCGCCCAGAAAAGCCCTCAGAATCGATATTAGGAACCTTCTCATAGAGTTTTGCAGGCTTGTTCATTAATCCTAAACTCATACCCTCCACTCCTTATTCAAAAGTAGTAATCTATTGACTGTTAACCATACATTGTTTGCTGCATTAGTATTATCGGCAAAGAAACCACCAGTTGAACCATCTCTACTTTCATAAAAATGACTTGCAAGCATAATGATTGCTTGTCTAGTAGTTTCACTCATTTCATTTTCCTTATAATAACCTGAGTCTTTATGCTGATATTCCTCTGCATAGGTGATGGCAGCAGCTATGAACTTTTGAATCAGACTGTCATCGTCGTTGAATGTAATGATTAAGTTATCCTTCACCTGTTGTAATAATTCATTTTCAGTCATAACTGCTACCTCCACTTACTAATTAGGCAGTTGCCTTCATCTTTAAAACTTTGATTGCTTCAGGAAGGATTAACTTACCATCAACTCTTTGTGTTGCAACAAATCCAGTTTGATCATTTGCTGCATAAAGTTCAGTTAATTTCTTGAAGTTTCTACCTGCTCTATCTGCAATCCAATAATATGAGAAATCACCAAAAGCAATAGTCTTTGCACCAGCAGCTATAGTTGGAACATAGCTTGAAGTATAAACTGGTCTACCTAAAATAGTATCTGGTGTACCAGCAGTTAATGATGGTTGCCATAAGTAGTTACCATTATTATCTTTAAGTTTTCTAATCGCCTTGATAGTTGCATCATTTAAAATCCATACGGCATTCTTTCTATATGGTGCTCTTAATGAATAGAATAAATCGATAATCTCATCTGCTGTGATTGCTGTAGCACTTGCTGCTGTAACACCAACTTCAGCACCACCAGTAGCGTTGAAGATACCTACAGGTTTTCCTGTACCATTACCATTGAAGAATGCATCCTCTTCTTTAGAACCAATACGTCTAGCAAATTCCTTTGAAATGTATGATTCTAAATTAAATACAGAGTCGTTCAAAAGTTCATTTGAAACTTTGATTAATGTACCAAGCTTATACGCACCAATAGATACTTGATTGAATGCATCATCGCTATCTGGAATTGTTCCTTCTTCATCAACCCAAGAAGCACTACCTTTAGAAGCAACAACTGGAATCTTACGGTCACCAGATGAAGTACTAATAACGTGTGCTAATTTTCTGAAGATATTTTCTTCTTCCAATGCTTCAACTAAAGTCTTTTCATATTCATCAGGGACAAGATATCCACCTTCTGAATCAGTTCCAATTTGAAGAGCATTTACCATTTCTGGTGTCATTTGTTTTCTTCTCATTGCATTCCAGAAGTTCTTTTTATAGCCTTTTGAAGCTCTACCTGTACTATCTTCTGGTTCAGTCATTACCATAGGCTTTGCTGTAATAGGTGCATTTACTGGTTTGTTCATTTCCATTTCCATATTTGCACGTCTTTGAGCACGAGTGATGGAAGCAGTTAATTCATCGAATTCCTTTTCCATTTTTGAGTAGGTTGCATCATCCTCAACAGATAAAGCACCATTTGAGTTTTTATGAGTTTCTAAGAACCCATCCATTGTGTTTAAGAGATTTTTTCTTTTCTCTAACATTTCATTTAAAGTCATCTTCGTTATCCTCCATTAAATTAATTTTTTGATTTTTGCAAGCTCGTTTTTAAGCTCACTGACTTTTCTGCCAGTCTTTATAGGCTCTGTACTTTCCTTACTTGCGATTTTATTTAGCAAGTTTGTAGCAAACTCATGAGCTGAAAATGCAAAACTAACATCAGAGGATTTCTTCTTATCGTCCTCTAAAATTTCATCTGCAAATTTAAGCTCGATGGCTTTGTTTGCATTCATCCACGTTTCCGCATCCATTAAGTGACTAAGGGTAATTCTTGACATTCCAGTCTTGATTTCATAGGCATTGATGATTGATTCTTTTACTTGATCTAATAGCTCAATTGCCTTTTGCATATCTCTGTGGTCTCCCATAGCTGTGGTAGATGGATTGTGAATCATTAAGAGTGCAGTAGGTGCCATTATGACTTTCGTTCCTGCCATAGCAATTACTGATGCAGCACTTGCAGCAATACCATCAATCTTGACAGTAATCTCACCCTTATAATCCATTAGCATTGAATAAATCTGTGAAGCAGCAATACAGTCTCCGCCAGGACTATTAATCCAGATTGTTACTGGGCCACTTCCTGACAAGAGTTCCTCTTTGAACATTCGTGGAGTAATATCATCATCAAACCATGACTCCTCCGCTATCGTTCCATTAAGTTCGAGTACTCTTTCGCCTGTTTCCGCTTGATTTTTCCAATTCCAAAACTTCTTCATCGGCTTCCTCCTCCTTATTTGTATTTGCATAAGCTCCTGCGTTATTAAGCGGAAGCATATTGCCGTTAATTAGGTATAAATCCCCACCTAGTTCAGCAGGAATCTTATCTAAGTTCTCAAGTTCTCTTATGTCATTTGCTGACATCCATCCATTTTGTCTTGCGGTTGCATATCCATTCATACGAGATGCATAATCACCACGAAGCAAGCCTTCTAGATTGAACTTGAAAAAGTATGTCTTCTTTTCATCTGGGGTTAATAAAGACCTAGATAGGCTTTGTTCCCAACGAATAATCCAAGGATCTAATGTATATTTCACAAACTCCAAAGACTGTTGTTCTATATTAGAAAAGCTCGACTTCTCAAGGTCACCAACCATATGAGGTGGTATCCTAAAAATTCGAGCTATCTCGTTTATTTGAAATTTTCTAGTTTCCAAGAACTGAGCTTGTTCTGGAGATATAGAAATCGGTGTATATTTCATTCCTTCTTCAAGCACTGCAACCTTACCAGAATTTGCAGAACCACCGAAGGTGGAGTTCCAATTTTCTCTTAATCTTGCAGGATCTTTTATGGTTCCAGGATGTTCTAGTACACCACTTGGTGCTGCACCATTTGCAAAGAATTTTGCACCATACTCTTCAGTGGCAATTGCAAGTCCTATTGCATTTTTAGCCATTGCAATTGGTGAATAACCAACTAGTCCATCAAAGCCAAGTCCTGGAATGTGCAATACTTCACGAGGAGTTAAAACAACGGTTGAATCTTCTTTGGCATTTGCTTCATCAGTACTTCTTGAATAAATATAGTAAAGTTCACCATCTTCACCTCTATCAACTTTCATCTTATTTGGCATTAGCGGATAAAGAGCTATAATCTCACCTTTTCCATTTCTGATGATTTGTGCATAAGCATTACCCCATAAAAGCAAGTGAGTCATTAATGTTTCTCTAAAGATAAATGAACTCATTTCTTTATTTGGTTCATCATGTAAAAGATGATACAAACAATGATTGATTACTTTTTCTTTTCCGCCATCTTCTTTGTAGCGGTATAAATGTAATGGAAGTCCTGCTACTGCCTCAGAAAGTATTCTCACGCAAGCATACACAGCAGTCATTTGCATTGCACTTCGTTCATTCACGCTTTTACCAGCAGTTGAACCACCCATATAAAATGAATAGGAGCTTCCAACTGTTTTATTTTCTACGTTAGGATGATCTCTTGCTTTAAATCGATTTTTAAATAATCCCATTTGCTACCTCCTAGATAAATAAAAGACCTCTTGAATCGTATACCGAATCAGAAGTCCCATTTTTATTTCTTATTGCTCTATCTAGAGCCATAACTGTTGCCACAGCACCATCGATTTTTTCTGTGGACTTCGACTTGTCCATTTTGATATTTCCTGCAGGATCAGTTCTTACACACACATTGTCCATCATCCACCTTAAGACTGGTTGACCATTATGTCTTAGTTCTTTTGATAAAACTAAATTCATTAGTTCCTTCGTTGGTGGACTCATATCTTTGAAGCCCTGACCGAATGGAACAACAGTA
The DNA here is from genome assembly GCA_900538885.1 of uncultured Mollicutes bacterium. Classification (GTDB taxonomy): domain Bacteria; phylum Bacillota_I; class Bacilli_A; order ML615J-28; family CAG-313; genus UMGS75. The sequence continues at coordinate 63,512 of UQAI01000001.1, read as the reverse complement.
AATCCTAAACCTTCTAGATTTTGAACGAGCATTGTAGCACCCCATCTATCGAAAGCTATCTCTTTAATGTTGTACTTAAGACCTAATTCTTCAATGAAATGTTCGATATAAGCATAATGAATTACGTTTCCTTCAGTTGTTTCAATGAAACCTTGTGTATTCCATAAGTCATAAGGAACATGGTCTTTTGCAACTCTCAAATCCATATTATCCTCAGGTATCCAGAAATAAGGTAAGACATAATAATGCTCATCTTCTTCAGTCGGTGGAAAGACTAAGACAAAGGCTGTAATATCGGTTGTTGATGATAAGTCTAATCCGCCATAACAAACTCTACCTTTTAAATCATCTGGATTAAAATCAAAGCAGCAAGCATCCCATTTTTCCATAGGCATCCACCTGACTGCTTGCTTTACCCATTGGTTTAGACGAAGCTGTCTGAATGAATTCTCTTCTGCTGGATTCTGTTTTGCCGACTCACATGCAGCTTTAACTTTATCAATACCTACTGTTATTCCTAGACTAGGATTTGCCTTCTTCCAAACCTTAGGATCAGTCCAATCATCATCAACCTCTGCTCCATATATTACTGGATAGAAAGTCGGGTCCTTTTTTCTACCTTCAATGATATCTTTTGCCTTTTGGTGTGTTTCATAGCATATTGATTTAGTATCAGTTCCTGCAGTTGTTATTAAAAAATATAAAGGTTGCATACGTGCGTCGCCTGAACCTTTAGTCATAACATCAAATAATTTTCTATTTGGTTGAGTGTGAAGCTCATCAAAGACAACACCATGAATATTAAATCCATGTTTCGAGTATGCTTCAGCTGACAAAACCTGATAAAAACTATTTGTAGGTAAATACACTATTCTCTTTGTTGCAGCTAGTATTTTGCATCTTTTATTAAGAGCTGGACACATCCTTATCATATCCGCTGCAACTTCAAATACGATTGATGCTTGTTGTCTATCGGCTGCACAGCCATAAACTTCAGCTCTTTCCTCACCATCACCACAGGTAAGGAGTAAAGCTACTGCTGCAGCAAGTTCTGACTTACCTTGTTTCTTTGGAATCTCAATATAAGCAGTATTGAATTGTCTATATCCATTTGGTTTTAGAATTCCAAAGAGATCTCTTATTATTTGTTCTTGCCAGTCGATTAATTCAAAAGGCTCACCAGCCCACGTTCCTTTTGTATGACATAAACATTCAATGAAGTTCACTGCAAAATCAGCTGCTTCTTTATCGTAAGTGGAGTCTTTTGCTTTGAACTTTGTTGGAACATATTTTTTTAGTTTTCTCACAAATTCCTCCTCCTTGTCATAAGAAAAAGCCGACCGTAGCCGACTTCAACATTTTATTTATCTTCAACTTTTGGAATTGTATGAATGATATTTTCAATTTCCTCAGGCGGTATTCCTAGTCCTTCAAGAGCCTCTCTTGTTCCGCATTCTGGGCATATTGGCGTTTCGTTATCTACCCTTGATATTGCAGGGTGTCCTCGATAAGTTTTTCCACATTTAGGACAAATCTTAGTTGTTTCCATTTTTGACATCCTCCTTTGATAAATTAATGGCTTCAAATAATCTTACTGGGTTAAAACCAAATGCTTTATATCCTTCTAAACAAACATCAATATAACGCTTTGTTGGTATTCCTAGTTTTCTATCTTCATGCATTATGTATACAAATGCTTTAGCGTGATGCGGTAATTTTCTTTTGATGCTAATGAAATCTATCTCGATTTCCTTCTTGTAGTAAAAGGTAGGATAACCCTCATAGCAATCTAGATGAAGTTCATCATCATCTTCAACTTTCCATACAGCTACAGGAACTTCATACCCTTTTGCTTTTTCGATTGTTAGGTATGAACCAGTTTTGCTACCTTTAAATTTCAAGCGATAGTTCTTTATTACTGCTATGCCTACTGGAATGGCGGTTGGGCATCTATAAGCCATTTGTCTAATGTTAAGGTTACTTCCATATGCTAAATAATATTTGCTCATCATTCTCACCTCCCTACATTGCTGCTTGAGAAGCAGGTCTTACCCCACTTCTGAAACTGCAGTCACCGCTAAGTCTTCTTGTTAAGAAGTCTCTTGCTGTCTTGAATTCCTCGCCAATGAAACCTAATCTTAATAACCAAGTTCTCATTGCGTATTTTGGATTTTCATGTTGTTGAGGTTTTGCTGATGCGCTTTTTGCATCCTTTGCAAGTTGGCTAAGGGCTAAGCATAATTGAATGTAGCTCTTAAGTTGTCCTGCGTGAAGTCCGTTTGCTTTTCCATCCTTTGGTTCATCAAATTGGAATAATCTGAATTCAATTGTTCCTTTTGTGAAGGTAGCGTGGAAGTTAAGCATGTGGTATCTTGAACCATTGTAATGGTGGCTTCTTGCATAATCTTCGCCTTGGCTTTTGTACCAAACGTCTGCAAATTGGCTCATTGTTTGAGGTTTCTTCTTGTTGACTTCCTTAAGGAATCTTGGATCAACTGTTCTGCAGTATCTTGAAATTCTGTTTCTATCTAAATCCAAGGCTTCTGCAAGAAGGTCTTCGTGGCTTGCCATAATGTTTGTAAGGTTTCTCATTGTTTTTGGTGTATGTCCTTTTGCACCAATGTGAATGTGAACTCCACACATTCTTGAAGCATCGCTTTTTGCTCCTGCTTTTCTAAGGATTCTAACAATCTCTTGTAAATCTTCAATGTCGCTGTAAGTAAGGATTGGTGTTACAAGTTCGCATTTTTCATCGTCTGGTCCTGCAATTGATACATCCTTTTGAAATTTCCAAACTCTACCTTGTTGGTCCTTGCAAGCCCAACTGCAATATCCGTATTCACTTGCTGCGTTCCAGGCTGTTGTTCCGAAGTGCTCAGCAACTAATCTTGCTGCCTTTTGTCTTGTAATTGAATTCATTTCAATTTCTACTCCGATGGTTTGTTGTTTCATATTGTTGATTTGGTTTTCTGTGTTCTTCATTTCTTTGTCCTCCTTGAAGGTTTTTTCTTCCCTTCGTCGTGTATATATATCACTCTAAAAGGACATAATAGCAAGTCATTTTGTGTATATTTTTTAACTATTTTTATATATCTTTGATATATAAACTCTAGTCTTTTAGAACCTTCACAACATCTTCACCATAAACAACATTGAGTGAACTTCCATTATCCCAATTAACCATAATTGATCCAATGTCATCAACTCCAATTACTGTTCCTTTAGTTCCAACAGGTGGTGCTTGGACATCATCCATCTTCACTAATTCTACTCGAGTACCTTTTGGATATTGGACTCTCAATGATTCAAGTTCAGCTTTTCTCATAGTTCCTCACCATCTTTTCCTAATAATTTGATTTGTGTAACTGTGCCATTATGAAATAATGCAAGTGCATATTGGAGTGCTTTTTCTTCAGACCAACCAAGTGAGCTGATGTAGTACTCCACTAGCTTTTGCATTCCAGATAATCTGGTTTGAGTTTCATTACAAATTCTTTCAAGTTCAAGTCTTAATGATTCAACTTTCGTCATATTTATAAACCTCCTTCTGTGCTATGTATATATCACTCTAAAGGCGATTTATATCAAGTCATTTGATGGTGTTTCTTCAAGGTTCCCATCTCTTTTTTCAACTTCCTTAGCTACATCAGCGTACATTACTTTTTCACCATTTCTAAAACAGTAAACTTCTGAAGGATCTCCTCCATTATCAACGTAACGTCTAAGGATTACTGATGCGTACTTTTCATCAAGTTCCATTGTGTAGCAGATTCTATTTGATAGTTCGCAAGCCATAAGAGTTGAACCAGAACCACCAAATGTATCAATAACAATAGCATTCTCTCTTGTGCTGTTTTGAAGAGGATAAGATAAAAGGTCTAGAGGTTTTGAAGTAGGATGATTTTCATTTCTCTTTGGCTTTTTGAAGTTCCAGATAGTTGTTTGTTTTCTATCTGAATACCAGTTATGTTTTCCGTTTTGTAAAAATCCATAAAGCACAGGTTCATGTTGCCATTGATAATCTGAACGTCCTAAAACCAAGCTATCTTTAACCCAGATGCAACATCCTGCAAGATGAAAACCAGAATCAATGAATGCTTTTCTAAAGTTCAAGCCTTCTGTATCAGCGTGGAATACATATCCAGCAGCCCCTTTCTCACAGTGAGCCACCATATTATCAAAGGCAGATTTTAAGAAGTTGTAGAACTCATCATTCTTCATTGAGTCATTTTTAATAGTTAAGCCAGAACTTGACTTAAATGAAACACCGTAGGGTGGATCGGTAAGAACTAGGTTTGCTCTTTTACCATCCATTAATTTATCAACATCATCTTTATTTGTAGCATCACCACAATAAAGAACGTGTCTTCCTACTATCCAACGATCGCCTCTTTCAACGAATGCTGCCTTTTCTAATGCTTCAGTTAAATCGTAATCATCATCTTCAATAGGTGCTTCATCGGATTTAAAAAGATCTGCAAGTTCGTCTTCATCAAAACCAGTAAGAGATAAATCAAAAGACTCTCCTTCGAGAGCCTCTAATTCAACTTTTAATAATTCTTCATCCCATCCAGCATCCATTGCCATTCGGTTATCAGCAATGATGTATGCTTTCTTTTGAGCTTCAGATAAATGGTCTACATATACACATGGAACCTCACTATAGCCTTCTGCTTTAGCAGCTTCATATCTTCCATGACCAGCGATGATATTATAGTTCCTATCAATTAATACAGGATTTACAAATCCAAACTCACGAAGAGATGACCTTAGTTTTGTTATTTGCTCAGGACTATGTGTGCGTGCATTGTTTATATAAGGGATGAGCTTATCAATAGAAATCAAAGTCATTTCAGTTGTAGTCTTCATTATACCAACCCCCATTCAGCGAATTTTTCAAATCCTCCTAAGTCAAAGATAAACTCACGTGCAATAGCTACGATTTCTTCATATGGCCTATTGTCAATGTACTCATCACCAATAGCACAGCAAAGTTCAACTGGAACCCCTGTCTCTTGAGCTTTTAACCAAGCGTAGATATTTACACTGACATCTGCTTTGGATAGATCTTTTCCATGAAGTCCACCACCAGTTACTGAATCAGCCATATCAGAACCTAGTTTTCTATTGGTTGCACCAGTATCGACATCAGTTCCTCCTGTCCAATAACCTAATGGATTAATCTCTGAATTTGGATACTCTTTCTTTAATTCTTCAGTTGTAGCATTACTTTGGCAGATGATTAACCTATCGCCATTTAAGATATATTTTCCATCACAAGAATAAGCAGCAAATATTTTATGTGCAATTTGTGTTAGTTCTTTTTGTTCTTTTGTTAATGGTACTCCTTTGAAGATACCATTATCACCACATCTAATTGCGCCCTCTTGGTTATCAGATAAGTGTCTATCTTGAGGCACAATTACACAGTCAACTTGAATATCTCCAGCAATTCTATGAACCGCTTTTGAAATATCATTTATATCAAGGAATGCGGAAGTTTCTGCAATGATATGACACTTGCCATGACCAATTAAAACTTCAACTGCAATTCTTGGGTTTTCTTCTTGCTTGTATGCTAAGTCGACTAAAGCACCAGCAATTCTATCAGCCACCTTATCTGGGTGACATGGATTTACTTTTTCAAACATATTTAATTACCTCTTTCTTGCTTGTAGCAATCTTTCCATCAAGTCATCTTGAGGATTAGCACCGCTTATATCAGAAGAGCAGTTATCCTTCACAACTTGATAAATTTGAAACCAGACCTGATTGACCTGTTTCATATAATTTTGGCTCATCGCCACGTATGGACTTTGCATGGCATTTCCAGTTGTAGGATGCTTTGCTAAAAATCCAAATTCTGATATTGCTTCTTCACATTGAACCCAACGAGAAACTGACATCGCATATTGTTCTAGCAGCTGAGTTGATACCAGCTTTTCGCAATGTCTCTTTTTTAACCAAAGGTATGTACTTTTATAAACTTCCTCAGCGCACATATCTTTTCCGTTTTTCTGTTTTGCTTTTAAAAAGTCCTTGATTGGTGGCATATCCACACCTTCAATTTCGACTGGCTCAGGAAGTACCACAGCGCCATTGTCTAGTTCTGCTTTTCCTTCGAGCAATTTATCAGCTAAGGCTTTCTTTTTTGGCCCTGTATTTGGTCTAGGACCACCACGCATCGTTCCATCTTTTGCCATTACATCATCCTCCTTTTTCAATTTTGAATAATTAAAAAGAGTTCATTTGGCTATTACCCCGTTTGAACTCCAATTTTTGCACACGAAACCCCAGGCTCGGTCTTCTTATTTTTAGTTGTAGAGATTTTGACTCCCCTACCCCTATTTCCTATCGCCAAGTTCGTAATGAATCTTCGTATGACAACTCTGACACAACGACATAAGATTACTGAACTGATTAGTTCCTCCACGAGAAAGAGGTATGATATGATGAACCTCTTCAACAGGTGTGATTCTTCCTTCTTCCAAGCAGCGTTCACAAAGCGGATGCTTCTTAACATAAAGCCCTCTAATACGTCTCCAGTTGTTACCATACTTCTTATCGTGGTTTGGAGACCTGTTGTACTTGTCGTACTGCTTTCTTCTTAAGGCAGCGTGCTCTTCACAATAAACATCAAAGGTTAGGTTAGGACAGCCAGGATATGCGCATGGTTTCTTTGGTTTTGTTGGCATAATTGCTCCTCCTTTTTGAGCATGAAAAAAGGCCAGCAGATGTTACTCTGTTGACCTGATTTTCTAAAGCTTTCGCCTATTATAATGATATCATACCCTTGACGATTTTTCAAACTATCTGCTACTATCACGAACTATCATTAACTATCATTTTTTGAAGGTACAACGATTAATTCCAAAGCAGCATCATGCCAACGGTAAATGGATGCAATTGAGCAGAAACATTGCTTAGCTACCTTAGACCAACCCCAGCGTTTTAAGTATCTCATCACAATGACATTCTTATAGTCTTCGTTATCCCATGATTCTATTTGAAGTAGTATCTCAGCTTTAAGGTTAGCTAGTTTTTCCTCTTTTCTTTTAATCTCACGATCAATTTCATCCTTCTTGATTAGCCACTTAACGAATGGTGCTTCATAGTTTGGAGTCGTTTGCACTCTTTCCCTAGTGAAATCCTGACCAGGGATTGAATGGCTCATTTGTTCATAGTAATCAGAGCGAAGCTTCATGGCATTAATTTTATATTCAAGCTTTCCGACTTGCTCTAGATATTCTTTAGCTGTCATGTTGATTCCTCCTTATAGAACTTGTCTAATACGTTTATTTCAATGGATATTCCTGTTGGTTCATCAGACCATATCTTCTCTGCTATTTCTTTAACGACCTGTGCGTCATCTTCCCAGAATCCGAGATATGTCATGCAGTCCTTTAGGAGCTTTTCCAAGTTATCAGTATCCGGCTTGGTTATTCGCCACTCGTAATGTTTGTGACGTTTGCCCTTAGGAAATCTCCATATGACATGCAACTCAACTGGTCCAGTAAATGGTGTTGAAGGTTTGAATGGTCTAAGGTGCTTTATTATTTCATCTTTAGCGGCTTGCACATTTTCAGGTGTATACACATAAGGCTTACCATGTGCTATTCCAATTTTCTTCATTTGTGCCGTTGCTGTAGGTGGATCTAGTAATAAGAATATTTTCATATTTGTCTTAGCATCTTTTTTTCTTTGTCTTTTCGCTTCTGGTAAAGTAGGCTATGCGTCATAAGCAACTCCAGGCTGTTTTAAGCCAGGAGTGCTATGAGCATATGCCGTTTTACCTTGTCCTATTTTTTTGTCTTGTCTTTTTCTATATATAGGCGGGCGGGACGGGAAGACAAATGCTAATCTTCACCTCCTGAATCATCGGCTTTGAAGTCCTTTAGAACGCCTCTATCAATCACGAATTTTCCAGGGAATATCTTCTTAACCCATTCATAAATCTTCTTGCGACGGTTCTCTTGCTTAGCAGGATCATCTTCTAGGTATTTAACGATTTCAGTTACTTTAGCTTCACGAGTGCCCATTCCAACTATGTCTAGGGCTTCATTTAGCATTTGTAGCTTCTCTTCATCGGTCAATGCTGAACCATCCTTATATTGCTTAAGGTTGCCCTTAGGATCGCCTCTAGAGAATGATTTATTCAATATGCCCTTATCATCGATTACGTGGATTGGATACTTAAACCAAATCTTGCGTGGTTTAGGCTCTGCGAAATCACGAGTGATGAACTCCAATTGCCAGCCTGTGTCTAATGGGCTGTCCAACACTGTGTTCTTGATTTCATCGTCAAGCTCCAATTCAACTATATCTATGATTGCATCAGGATCACGAGCGAACACACCGCTTCCAGAAGCCCTGTCTTGGGCCGTTTTTCCGCCCTGTGCGCCTTTTGAATGGTGATGGGCATAAATTACCGATGCTCCTGTTCCGTCGCAAATAAAGTCAAATTGGTTGCAGAAATAGCCCATTTCTGAAGCATTGTTCTCATCGCCGGTTATGATCTTATAAATCGGATCTAGGATAATGCAGTCAAAGCCCTTGTCCTTGCAACGCTTGATTAATCTAGGGACCAATTTATCTAGTGGCATGGCATGACCACGAAGATTCCAGATTGAGAATGCATGCGGAGTTGGTGTTGCTATGCCTAAAGCTTCATATATCTTCTTAATACGGTCAGCGCATGAAGCTCTATCGATTTCAAAGTTAACATAAAGGACATTGCTCTTTTGGCACTTGAATCCTAAGAATTCACGCCCTTCAGATAACGCAATAGCTAGCTCCAAAAGGAAGAATGACTTACCTGCCTTAGATGCGCCTGATACAATCATCTTGTGACCTCTTCTTAATAAGCCACCAATAAGCTCTGGAGACAAAGGTGGCATATCAGCCATTAAATCACTGATGTATTCAAAGTCGCATAGCTCATCGTTTAGATCTTCCATATAAGATAGCCACTCATTCCAGTCAGCAGCACCTATGTTCGTAGCTAGCAATTTTTGTTCTACACCATTACGTGTTACACCTGGCATTCGTGACAATCTTGATGGGTTTTTATTTGCAACATCTAGCTTCAATCCGCCAGCAGTCAAATAGTTATAAAGTATGCCTACACGTTTCTTGTATTCATCGTAATCAGGAGCATTGACCTTAACTATTGCATGTAGCGACTTACCACCGCTTGAGACAAGTGCAGCTATAGGAAGATTAAACTTCTTATAAGCCTTATATTGGTCTTCTACTGGTATCTCGTCACATTCAACCAACGCATAATCGAATCTGGTGACGTTCTCATTCTTAATGCCTGTACCGTCAAGTGGATTATATCTAATCCAGGCACCGCATTCTGGTTTGTAATCGCCTACCGCATCTTGGATATCGAATGCCGACTTAAGGTTATCGATGATGTCCTTTTGCTTGAATTTGTACATACCGTATCTAGGTTTGAACTTGCCTTCTGAATCTTGGTAAACATCATCTGTCACGTAGCCAACATACTCATCTGGCTTGAATAAGGTCTCTAGGTATTTGATTAATTGATTGATGCCAGACATTCCAGCTGAGTTTGTACCTGCTAGTAATGATTTATCCGCTTCATTGATCTCGTAATCAAAGTCAAATACACCAGATTTAGCTGAAGTTACTGCAAAGCCTCTGTCTTTTGCCATTTGAACGATGGTTCCACCTTTAATGTCTCCACCGCCGAATGTAGCCCATTTGCTGTTGCATTCGCCTTCATGATATCTGGTGTCATTACGGGACCAGCTATCCCATACCGATACAGGATAGCCTTCTTCTTTTAAAGCCATGCCAACCTGCACCCATTCTTGGTAGGTGCAGTCAGCAGCGTTTATGTAATTTAAAGCTTCTAATATTAGTTCCATTGGCAATCCTCCTATGGTCTGTATGATTTAACGTCAATCCAATATGGTGTCTTCCAGTTGTTGCCAGCTATAAGGTTTATCATCTTGCTAGCAGCATCAAAGCTCCATTCACCAACGTGATAGAAACCATACTTCTCTAATGCTCTTATTTGCTTAGGTGTAGCTAAACCTAGATTCTTTCTGCTGAATAAGCGGTCAAGAATAGTTGAAGCTAAACCAGCACAAGTAATGCCTGATGTATCGATACCCCACTTCTCTAAGGCTTCTAATTGCTTTTGAGATGCTGGAGCTTGTTCCCATAACATAGTTGGCTCATAATCGACTAAATCTTCATCATTGATTGATAAGCCGTATTCAATTGGATCAACCATCTTACGTGCCTTCTTCTTGTTTTCTTCAAGTTCTCGTTTTAAAGCTTCTTCTTTTTCTTTGATTACGTCGCGTTTAGCGTCGTCTTCAGCTTCAAGGATATCCACTTCGCCAGCTGTGTTTGTTATCTTCTCTAGCACTCTATCTGCTAGGTTGTCTGACTCGCATATTAAGCTTGATGGGTGGCAAAGGTCATGCTTTTGCGTCATCCATAGGAAATCTAGTAATAATAGGTCCTTCTTACCTTCACAAAGGCGGGTGCCTCTTCCAACCATTTGTTGATAAAGACCACGAACCTTAGTAGGTCTTAGTACAACGATGCAATCGACTGCTGGCTCATCCCAACCCTCAGTCAAGAGCATTGAGTTACATAACACATCGTATTCCCCATCGTGAAATTGCTTTAGAATCTTCTCTCTGTCTTTGGAGTTGCCATTCACCTCTACGGCATTTAATCCATGAAGGTTCAATAGCTCGCAGAAGTCTTGTGAGATCTTAACCAAAGGTAGGAACACCACTGTCTTTCTGCCCTTGCAGTATTTCACCATTTCAAGTGCTATTTGGTTAAGGTATGGCTCTAGCGCATTTCCTACTTCGCCTAACGCATAATCACCTTTTGAGATAGATACATTGGAGATATCTAATTCAAGCGGGATCATTTGAGCCTTGATTGGTACAAGATACCCTTCTTTAATACCTCTACGCATATTGATTTCATATGCGATTGTTTCGTAATATTCAGAAAGGTTTCTCTTATCACCTCTATCGATTGTCGCAGTTACGCCTAGCACCTTAGCGCAATCGAAATACTTAAGGATTTTCATGTATGAGTCAGCAAGTGTGTGATGAGCTTCATCTATGATGATTGTTGAGAAGTAATCACGTGGATACTTGCTTAATCTCTTATCGTTGGATAATGTTTGAACTGATGCGACAACGATATTCTTACCGCTGCCTACTGCTGTTGATTCAGCCTTCTCTAGTGCTGTATCTAATCCTGTGACGAAGTTGATCTTGTCGCTGGCTTGTGATAGTAATTCCTCTCTGTGGGCTAGCACCAATGTGTGTGAACCATCAGCTATTCTGTTCTCAATGACTTTAGCGAAGATGATAGTCTTGCCTCCTCCTGTGAACACAGAAAGTAGAGCCTTATCGACTCCACTTTCCCATGTTGAAAGGATGGAACTAACAGCTTCTGTTTGATATGGTCTTAGTTCCATGATGCTCACCTCTTAGAAAGGAAGATCTGGATCATCATCGACAGGGTTGAAGTCAATGAAGTAATCTAAGTCATTAGCTACCTTTGTTTCGCCCTTGTCATTAGTCCATTCTCTTTGCTTGAAGTGGGCTTTACCAATAGAACCTACTACTTTAGCCCAGTTAGGCTTTAATGGCTCACCATGCTTCTTTTGTCCGATTGAACGGAAGAATGCGCATAGCTTCCATTCCATGATCTTCGCTAGCATAAGGTCAAACTTAACTGTTGCCTTGCCAGCTTCAGTTATTACCTCAACTGTAATCATTGCCTTTAGGCAAGGTGGTATCTTGTTACTACCTGGAAAGTTACCACGTTGGAAGTCCTTAACCACGAACATGTAGTCACCTTCTGGTAAGATAACAAAAGAGTCACCTTCATTTTCAATTACTGAATCAAATGAGAAAGTCTCATTATTGTTGTTGTATTCCATATTAATTACCTGCCTTTGTCTTATTGATTGTTGCTACGATCTTGCTCCAGTTAGGCATTACCCAACGTGCAATGAAATCATCTGAATAAGCTGCAATTTCCACTTCTTTTCCATAGTGGCCACGTGAGGCTACTACTTCTTGAAGTTCATCGGTTGTGATACCTGCTTCAGCAATCATCTTCTCTAAATTGACGATCATCGCTCTCTTTTCATTGATAGGAGCAGGTGCTGCTTCAGCTGGTGCTGCAGTCTTTACTTCTTCGAATAATGGTTTAAGGTTATCGAATGTCATATCCATTTCTTCTGGAAGGTTGTGTCTATTCTTTGCGTCATAGACAGCGCTGTGAGTCGTATAGATAGTTCTTCTAGAGCCTTGAGCCTTCTTCTTATTTGCTTCATCTGTGATGACATAAGTCTTGAAGTTACAGAATAGCAATGCATCACACCATTCCTTAACGATTGGTGCTGTGTTCTTGGTTAGCTTAAGCTCATATCTATCGAATGCACCCATCTCTTCAGGTAACTCGAACTTACGAGGCTTAGCGTGTGCTGTAACAACAACATTGATTCCTGCGTCGATTGCTTCATCTAACACATCAAGAAGCTTCTTGAACTCTTCTGTTAGGTATGTGTATCCCTTGCCATAGCCAAAGTCGTCTATGTTTTGTTTCTTGAACTTCTCACAGACATACTTGGAACATAGGTATTCAGCCCAGTCAGCAGTATCAACTACCACTGTCTTACACACATTTGGTGTAGCTACGATTTCCTTTAATGTTTCAAGTAACTCTTCCCACGACTTATCGCAGCGGATACGTCTAACGTTTAGTGAATTACTACCGTTCTCAACATCCACGATTAATGCGTATGGAAATTGAGATGCTAATGTGGTCTTACCGATTGATTCGGGACCGTAAATTACTACTTTAAGTGGTGTCTTCTTAACACCTTCACTGATATTTAACATTTTTATTCTCCTTTGTATTTTTTACATTTGCCGTATTTGGCAGCTAAGCACCACTTGCAGTAATCGCATGGTGTAGCATCATCTTCTGTGGCTTCCAGTGCAGCCTTAGCTCCTGGTATCAATACTTCCCTTTCAAAGGTAAGTAACTCTTCAGGTGTTAGGACAAGCTCCTTTATGCCACCTGCTCTTGGCTGACAGATAAAGATTCTAATGAATCTTATCGGATACACTTTTGAGTAAAGTTTGTAAGCCGTAAGAGCATAAATTTTGGTTTGAGGCGTATCTTTACTTACGGACATCCTTCCCGCTTTTAGGTCTCCAATCGTAAGGTTCATCCCATCAGATGAGATGCAGCCAAAGTCAAGGGTTCCAAAGCTATCGGGAGCGTAGTCCATTTCAAGTCGCTGCTCTAATAGCACTAGAGGTTTATTACCAGTTCTCTTGGTTTCGTAATTAACAACCTCGATGATCTTGTTAACGTACTCTTGTGCTATGGCTACTAGCTCTGGGCTGTAGTACTTTAATGTCTTCTTTACTTCGGCCGGGCTTCTTATAGGCTCGTCATAATCAATGATGTGCAATGCTTCCCTTATTAGAGATTCACTGTATAAGTGGCATTCAGAACCCATTTCAGCAGCTTCTGATGTTTCACTCGGTAAACCTCTGCATAGGTTTGGCATGGCCTTACATTCATACAACCAGACCTTGCTACCACTAGCCGTTAGTAAACAATGTAATGATGGTGGCATGTTCTACCCTCCTTGCTTATCGGCTTTAACTTCATGTATTTCCACTTCAGCCACTGACTCAGCAGGTGCGATGATTAGGACTTTTCGCTTCTTATCACCGAACCATTTATTGAATAGTTTCTTAGGGATACACTCTGTTACGCTTTCAAGCACCTGGGCATTAACGCCACTGCTGTTCGCTATGTTGATGCGAACTTTGTGTTTGTTTAACATAAGCGTTACCTCCTATTGATTTTCGAGGATCTTTACTTCCTCAAGTCTTAGGACCGACTTCTGCACCAAAAGTTCGGGGTTTTATTTTTATTTCTTAAATTTTTTGAAAAGTTTTTGTTCTAGCGTCTTGCAGCGTTCTGATACGGTGCTTTTCGATAGATGCAACTTTTCACAGATTTGCGTTTGGCTTAAGCCTTCTATGTAATAAAGTTGATATAGCTCTTGTTGACTCTTAGGCAATGTGGCTACGTATGCGCGTATCATTTCTATGTATTGATCTCTTTCATCATCGCCACTATCCTCTTCGTCTTGTTGCTTCTTGGCTATTTCAAGCTCTAGCTCTGAATGATCTGAATCGAAATCTTCAGATGGTTGGTAGTCCAAGCTGACTAGCTTATGAGTAGCGTTGTATGGATTTTCGCTGTCATCAGCATCAGGATGCGCCTTAGCCCATTCTGCTCTTTTAGCTTGTCTTTCTTTTTCCATACCAGCAGTTTCACAATGTGAATCCCTTATGTTTTGTTTAATCTCATTGTCTTCATCGTTGTAGAGTTGCTTGATTGTTAGTTCTGTTATGCCTTCTTCGATTTGAACCCAGCTACCACCTTTGGCATAAACTGTGGTAGCCTTACCTGGCTCGTAGATGACCTTGTCACCGTTATCAAAATAGATAGTGAATATTGGTGTCTTAGTACCATCTTCTTCTTGCCTGAATCTCTTGTTTGCAGGCGTCTTAAGTAATCTCATTAAAAAACCTCCGAATGTTAAATTTCTTTAGCGAAACGGAGGTCCTTCATGCAGAGCTAACCGAATTTTGGGTGCAACAAAAGATAGGCAGTCCTAAACTAGAACTTCCGTTTCGATGTTGCAGTCCACTCCCACAGTTTTCTGCAGATATTGTGTGTATCATAAGTGACATGTGGGACGCAGCGATATCTTCTGCTATGTCAACTTACTTAACACGATAAGAAATATACTCATCACAAACTTTTAATTTGAGACCAGCCATAGTTTGCAGCTTGTTTGGTTTGCAAAAATGCCTGGAATTTGGTATAATTATCAAAAGGAATAATGGCGTTAGCTGCGCTGCTAATTGCCTTACACGATTTGACGATTACATTATATAAAATGTCATATTTTTGACTCGGTCGTACTCGGACTAACCCATTTAGTCCGATTCTAAAGGAAGTGATAATAATGAAAATATACGAGTTTATAAACTTAATTAAGAATGCATTTGCCAGCCAAATACAAGTCGATCCTGAAACACATAGATTAAGTGCACGTCTTATTTACCAAGATGTAATAACTTGGTTTACAGATATTTCATTAATCGATAATAAAATTCTTAATGACATAACAATGAAGTCTGAAAACTACTGTGAAAAATTGCTTAATGAAACAAATGACACCGACATGCCAATTAAGGATGCCAGATATTTAAAAAGTAAAATAACATCAGAGTACTTTCAAGATGTATATGATGCAGCTGAATTGACTGATGAAGCCATAGGCTTACTTATTGATAACTTTGCTAAGAAAGGAGTCACTCTTGCAGGTATTGACTTACCTGAAGAATTAGCTAATGTCTTTGCAGATTTACTTCAAGAGCGTTCAGAGAAGAATAGAAAAACATCTATTAAAAAAGCTGTGTTCCTTCCAGGCAATAAAGTTAGAATTGGTGGAACTGAATACACTCTACCACCAGCACTTACTGTCCCAGATAATCCCGACGATATGGAAAGTGAATATGTAACTGCACTATTATCTGTTTACTCGCAAAAGACTGGTGAATCAATATCATCGATAGGTGATTTGGATGGTCATCCAGTTTATCAAATGGAATTACAAATACATCGTGAAGCCTTTTATAGTGCTGAAACGGTGCTAAGACAAGTTAGAAATTTCTTCTACGATGGTGAACAGGAATTTTCATCTATGAAAGACGAGATTTATAAAGCAATAAGACTTTATACAAATTCAATGGTTCCTGATGCTTATGAAAAATTAAATAAGACAATGGATAAAGTGATGGTTATTACCTTTTCAAAAAGTTATTTCACTACTGCTGGCAATGGTATGGTAGGAACTGAAGAGAAAATGGGCATGGTCCACATGCTTGTTAATGACGGAAAGGTAAGGTGGCTATAATGACAAAGCTTTTTAATACTGAATTTGAAGTTTCTATGCGCCTTCTTATGATTTTAGATAAACAAAGTTATCTAAACGAAGATGAAATAGCGCGTCTGGACTTCTTTGCCATATATGCTGAACATTATGGATTTGGTGAATCAAACTTAAACGGTGTCTGCTCATTTCCACTTAACGAGTTCACAATACAGCGCAAGCTTATAAAGAACTCGCTAAAAGAACTATTATTCAGAGGTCTTGCTACTGTAACGAACAATCCAGATAGAGGTTTTATATACGCAATTACCGATTCTGGTAAGGCATATGTGTCAGAAATGAACGATGATTACTCTATAGAATATAAAAAATTCGCTTCTAACATCATAGATGAAATGAAGCCTATTACGATACAAAAATTAAAAGATAGAACGAAAGGAGTTAAGAAATAATTATGGGTTTTATTAAACTTAAAAAGCTTATTGCTACCGGACCAAATGCTGAACCATCAGAAATTGAATTCGGAAATAAACTAACCATTATCGCTGGACCTTCTGATACTGGTAAATCCTGTATTTATAAATGCGTTGATTATGTACTTGGTGCTAAAAACGATGACGATCATGCTCCATTCGATGAGTCAGATGGGTTTGATACCATCACCCTAATAATTGAAACTCAATACGGTGACATCACACTAACCAGAGTACAAGGCACTTCTAAAACCACAGTTTCTTGTGACAATCCTGAAATTGAAAGCGGCGAATATGTTCTTAAGGAAGGTAAAAAAAATAATAAAACGATAGATAAATTGATGCTTAAGATATTAGGATTAAAGGATGACCTTAAGATTCCTTCTAATATTGATGGCGATCCAGAAAGATTTTCTTGGAGAACGATTAAAAAAACATTCCTAATTGATGAAGATAAAGCTGACAAGCCTAAATCCGTACTTCTTCAACAAAATGGAGAGACCACATATCTTGCTGCATTAATATATTTCCTTACTGGAAATACGCTAGAAGACTATCTAAAAAAAGATGAATCTGACGAAATCAAAAAAGCAAAAAGAAATGCAGTAATCGCCTACATTTCAGAACATAGAATAGCTATGTCTAAAAAGAAGGAAGTTTTAGAAGATAAACTAAAGCAATCAGGCATTGACCTAGCTTCATTAGAAACTGTTATTCAAGAACTAAATGAGAGTCTTATAAAGTTAAACGATGAGATTGAACGCTTAACATCTGAAAATACCACTACATCATTTAACTTAATGACTCTTCAAAAGAAACAACAAAAAAATGAATTAATATTCTCTAAATATGAAGAATTAAAAAGTGACTATCAAAAGGAAATTAATAGATTAACATTTATCGTTAATAATGAAGTCTCTATAGGCCACAAGACAACAAAATCTAAATGCCCTTACTGTGACCATGAAATGACTCCAAAAAACCCTACTTCTTATATCGAAGCTGCAAAAGTCGAACTAAGAAATGTTGTTAACAATCTTAATGAACTAGATGAGACATCAGCAATGCTAAAAGATACATTGGATGATGATGGGGATCTAATTGCTGTCTATAAAGAAACAATAGAAATCAACAAAACAAAAATCAATGAAGTCCTTACTCCTAAGAGAACAGAACTTGCGAAAAAAATTCAAAGTTATGAAGAGTATATTCGACTTAAGTCTGCGATTGATGAACTAGGAGCAAATGACGTTGATCTTGAAGAAGACTTAAAGAAATACCAAAAAGGTGATGATGTACCTAAACTAAAATTTGAAGCAAAGAAAATTCTATTCTCAATCATAGGTCAATATGTAATTGATAACGGTGTTCAAATCTTTACTGACGTTAAATACCCAAATATCAGTACTATTGACTTTACTGAAACCAAGTTAGATTTAATAGTTAACAATAAGAATAAGATCAGACGTGGTAAAGGATATAAAGCGTTCACCAACTCCATGCTTATTCTTCTTTTAAGGAAGTACATAGAAGAAAAAAGTGCCAACAAAGGCTGCTTCTGGTTCTTAGATTCACCACTTAAGGGATTATCAGTTCCTGAAGATAAAGATGAGGATTCAGATAACGTTAGAAAAGGATTCTTTGATTATTTAATAAATCTTGAAACAGCAGACCAGATCGTTATAATTGAAAACACAAAATACAGCGAATTGCCTGAATTAGAAATTAACGATGATGTTGTTATCTACAAGTTCACTCAAAAAGAAAACAAAGGTAGATACGGCTTCTTAAAGAATGTAAGGAAAGCATAAAATGATAAGTTATAACAAATTATGGAAATTATTAATCGATAAGAACCTAAACAAAAAAGAGCTTATTAAGCTCTCTGGTGTTAGTTCCTCTTCAATTGCTAAAATGACCAAAGGTCAAAATGTAACTACTGATGTGCTTTGCAAAATTTGCAAGACACTTAGTTGTGACTTCAAAGATATAATGGAATATATTCCAGAATAAAAAATAGCGACTTAACTCGTAATTGAGCTAAGTCGCTTTTTTAATCTTCTGAACTATTTATGAGTACTCCATTCATGTCCATAAATATATGTTTTTCTAATAATGTTCTTGTCGATAACATAAATTTATGCGCATTCCCGACTTCAGACATTACTTTTAAATATATTTCATTAAACTTTTTAGCGATATTTAGCGGAGGTAATGGATATTTTAAGTCAGTTAACATTTCATTTCCGATATTATTTATACTAGTGTTTGCACATATTTGTGCGATATAAGCTTTATAATAATTACTCTTAAAGAATAAGTTTATAAAGCCTAAATAATCGCAATCTATATTCTTAATTTTAGCACAAAAAGCTCCAAAGGCATATTCTGTATCATATGGAATAATTGTATTTTTACCAATTAAATTTTTACTGCCATTAGACATACAAATAAACACATCATTTGCATGTAATATTTGTTCTTCACTTACCCTTTTTTTATCAACAAACACTATATCTTCATGTATTAATCTCTCGTCGTAAATATTATTTGATCTTAATAACGGCATATGAATATCGGTTTCTATTTCCGAAGTATCTTCAGGCTTATAACTTACACCTCTCACAACATTAAAATACTGTCCGATCTTATTAAAACTCCATTTTGTTGGATAATTAATACCTGTTTCTTTGTCCTCTACAAATGTTCCACCATTTTCACTATATGCATCACCATTATTGTTAGGAAAGTTATAAGAAACAAACCAGTAATCATATGTATCTTTTAAAAATTTAAATGATTTAGTTTCAAAATCAAAACAACACTGAACCTCATCATCTAGCGTTTTTAGTTTTCTTGCAACGCGAACTTGCTCGTCTAATTCAGGCAAGGATATTTCCATATCAAGTAGAAAATCTGGATCTATTCTCTTATGACTTCCAGAAGTATTAGTTGTTGGTGCACATAAGTATTCTGTGACTTGATCTGACATCAATAAAAAATAAACATAATCAAAATCGGCTATTTTTTCATCAACAATTATTGGTAGAAACTCAGTTGAGCATATTTTATTATCCTGGTTATTGTTGGTGATCCTCCATATACGTTTGAATCTAACATTTAATTTATTAAACAATATTGTTTTTTCTGGAACCAAATACTTATTGCTCTCGATATCTGAGCCATATACATTTTCAGGCCTTTTGAAATCATCGAAAGCGGGCAAACTATATAGCTCGAAAAGCTTATTTTTTTGTTTTTTTGGATTAATTGAGTCTGTAACTATTTTACATATATTTCTTAGTTTCATATTTACAGCTCCTATTTATCATTCTTCTTTAATAAACTATCTTTCGCCCACTCAACAAAATTATCTGCATTTAGCTTGTATTCATCCAATGCTGTAATATAATCACAGACGATTTCATTATATTTTGAGGTAGATATAGTTGGATTATCAGTTTTGACTTTAAAATACATTCCAGCTGATAATGAATTTTTCTTTTCTTTTACCTTATCCAAACTAACGTTAATAGAAAAGCCGTCATTTGATACTTTATTAATAAATGAATCAACTATCTGATTAATTTCAAAATCTCTTAATCTTCTCTTTTGATTCTTTCCTTCCTTATATTCTTCACCTAATTTTGAAGCATCTATAAGCATAACATCTGTACTTGATTTAGAACCATCTAAAAATAAAACTGACACATTAGTTCCGGTGTTAGCAAAAACGTTTGAAGGCATGCTTATACATCCATATACTATCTTCTCTTCCACTAATTTTGATAAAACGGTACCTTCAACACCACTTTTAGATGATAAAAAACCCGTAGGTACAACGATAGCTGCCTTTCCAGTTTTCTTTAAAGAATTAACAACATGTTGTATAAAACATGTATATATTGGCATACCATCAAGTTTTTTCTTTGGAATATTTGGAACGCCTGCCCAGAATCTAGTTGTCTTTGCTGCGATTATATCTCTGGTGTCAGAAAAATCCATATTGAATGGTGGATTAGAAACAACAAAGTCAAATTGTTTTAACTCAGTGCCATCATCATTTTTATGAAATGGTGAAACCAAAGTATCACCTTGAATAGCATGATCAAGTGATGAAACTAAATTATTTAATATTAAATTTAATTTCAACATCTTATTACTTCTTTGTGAAATGTCTTGAGAATAAATGGTGCACTTATCTTCACCAACTTTATGTGCAAGAGCCATCAATAATGTTCCTGTGCCAGCAGATGGATCATATACTTCTATGTCATGCAAATTATCAGTTTCTCCAACTAATAGTCTAGCCATAATTGTAGCAATTGAGTGTGGAGTATAATATTCAGCATACTTTCCACCGCCTGCTGTATTGTAATCCTTAATCAAATATTCAAAAATTGTTGCAAAAAAGTCATAGTGTTCTGAAAACGCCTCTTCAAAAGAGAAGTTTGCTAATTTATCAACTAAAGCACGTGCAAATGGCGCTCTTTTAGCTTCATCAGTAACAAATACGGTTAATTTTTCAAATAAAGGAATTCTAGTTTTTTCATCTGTCATAGTCGAGAAGATATCAATGTTCTTCTCAGCTATATCTATCATTGTGCTATCGAAAATTAAGTCAAATTCACCTTTACTTTGTTGATTCCATAAAAACGATATAAGGTGTTCAGGATATAATCGAGGAATATCAGGAGAAAGCTTATCAAATAAATCCAACCTTTCTTCATTACTCATGCTTTCATATTCTTCTTCCCATTTAGCTGCTTTAGCAATTTTTACTGACTTTTCTTTAATCTCATGTCCAAATTTATCATTTAAAAACTTATACAAAAATACTTGTGTAATAATTTTATATTCATTTCCATCATTACCCATTCCGTATGTTTGACAAGTGGCTTTCAATGCATCAATTAAGTCAATTGTTTTTTGTTTAATATTCATATATTTCTCTCCTTATGCTGCATATGTATTATGGTATTGATTTAAATACTGGGTGCTTAGTCTTGATTGAATAAACAATCTATCTTCCCTAGTATTTTCAAAGCCTAATCTATCAATACCATTATTGATATGTACCATAACTGTTTGCTCAAAGTAAACATCTTTTCTCAAGATATCATGCCTATCGTAAACTTTTTGGTCTATCTCATCTTTAATAATTTTTAGCGCATTCATAATATCGACATCATATTCAGAAATTAGTGGCTTCTCACCTTTAGCTTTTCTGCTTTCGTTTTCTTCTTTAATTCTCTTATGGACACGCGCATACTTAGCATCACCATTGTACTTTTTCAACAGTGCACTATTCTTCTTTTGCAATTCAGCTAGCTTCTTTAATATTTCATCTAGCTCCTTTGTATAATTTTCAAATTGGCTTACACTTTCAACAACAAAACCATGTTCTTTGAATCTTTCAATAAATGCTTGACGTAAAGTAATGTATTCTGGATCTTCTTGGTCCTCGTTTTCAGTAAATGAACGAATTGTCTTCTTCCACTTATCTTCTAACTCCTGGCCTCCTGAAATAATTTTCATTTCTTCTTCTGTCAACATTTGAAACTTGAAAGTAATATCTTGCATTGCTTCATTAATTAATTGCTTTGTTGAGTCACTTTCAGCTAATGCTTCTTTTTGATTTATGCTGTCAATGTGATGTTGCACTTCTGATATTAATGAAGGAAGTTTAGTAATCTCCATTGCTGCAAATTTAGCTTTTAATTCATCATCACCAAATGTTCTTACAATGTTGCAACAATCTCTAGCTGATACCAGTGCTTTTTTCAATTTCAAAAGTTCTTCTTTATCCTCAATCGTAGAGATTTCAGAACTAAACTCCTCTGCATTATCCGTTGTATAAGCAAATAAAATTTGCTTTACCTCTTGCATCTGTTGAATCAATGCGTCTTTATCTTCTATAACTTGTTTGAATGTGTCAGTCTCGTTTCCTTCGCCAACTTCGCCAGGATCATTGAATCGGTTTAATTCCTTCATATAAGCTTCGTTAGTCTCATCGAAATTTTTCTTAATATCAGCAAAATCAACTACATAACCATATCTATTTTCTTTATATGGTCTATTCACACGCGTAATAGCTTGTAATAAATTGTGATCTTTTAATTTTCTGCCAAAATATAATCTCTTAAGTCTTGGAGCATCAAAGCCTGTTAATAGCATATTAAATACGATTAAAATATCGATTGTCATGTTCTTCTTGAAATTTGTAACAGTCTTTTTTCTAGTTTCTTTATCATCGCTGTCATGCAATATTAATCCAGCCTTAAAATAACTCTTTAACGACGCATTCTCATTTAGTTCTTTTTGAATGCTATCAAAGAAAGCGAATAATTTTCTTGCTTGCTCACTTGTTTCACAAATGATCATGCCTCCAAGAGTATCGTCACCTTGGATTTGTCTAAACTGTTTTAAATCTGAAATGATATATCTCAAAAGTTCTTTAACATAAACATCATGCTCAATTATTTGTGTTCTTTGGACATCCTTCTTTTGAACTAGTGTTTCTAATTTTTCATATATTTCAGATAATTTTTCTTTATATGATGTTTCAACAGGCTCTCTTAATACCTTTAATGTATATCCATCTTGAATCGATTTATCATAGTAATATGTATGGTAATATGTACCGAATACTTTCCAAGATGAACGTTCTTCCTTCAATAAAGGTGTACCTGTTAATGCGATTTTGACAGAATTAGGATCAGCATCGAATAGATTAGCTAAAAAACTACCCTCTGGCTTATATCCTCTGTGAGCTTCGTCAATTATAAAAATTCTTTGTAAATTCGTAGCATAATCAGGAAGTGTAACTTTCTCTTTATCTTCTTCGAACCTTTGGATATTAACAACAGTTACTTCATTGGCACCACTATTACCCTCTAAAGACTGGTTAGTTCTAAATTGCGCCATCAATTCTGATCTACTGTTCGCAGTTTTTACAACCAATCCTCTGGCTTCAAATTCCTGAGAAGCTTGTTCTAATAAATCAAGTCTATCAACGATAAAATAAAATTTTGCTACTTTATTTTGCTTTGCAAAGTAATCAGTTAATACATGGTTAAGATGATAAGATAGTGCGGTTTTTCCACTACCTTGAGTATGCCAAACAACACCGCTTGTCAATCCTTTATCTAATTTTTCTCTAATGGCCAAAGCAGCAAACATCTGTTGATAACGCATAATATGTTTTTGGTCTGTACTCTCAATTTTACCATCAACTTCACGTTCACTTTTAACATATGCGATTCCATATTTTAGCAAGAACATAAGACGTTCTTTACTGCACATAGAAGTTAAAATTCTATTTGTAGGTGTATTGATATTTAGGTTTGTTTGATATTCTGGAGATGTATGAATTACTTGGCAATTGAAATCAGATAAAATCTTCTTTTCTACAACAGCATCAATCTCTTCATAAGGATAATTTTTATTGTATGGCGCAACTGAGGCATTGCCAGGATTCTCTTCTCTAAAGCAACTGAAAAAAGACTTATTTCTTGAAGCAGTACAATAAAAAGCACCTTGAACTGGTACAATTCCTCCAAGAGTATCATATTCCATATTATTCGAGAAAATCATAAGTTGGGTAATGTTAATGAATCTTCTAAATTTCTTATTTGGAAATCTCTGATTGTTCATTCTATTACTTTCAGCGATCAATCCACCTTTATTGTTTGGCTTTTTAACTTCTATAAAACATAAAGGTAATCCATTAACAAATAATGTAATATCAGGTCTAAATTCATCTTGATCTCTTTTGCATGTAAATTCAGCAGTATAGTGGAATACGTTATTTTGAATATTATCAAAATCTATGATTTTTACTGGTGATACCATTTGCATTCTTTTAAAGAATGAACGACCTAGATCATCATTATCCAATTCTATTCTAATATCTTTCAGTACTTGTTCTGCTTCACCTTCATGACCAGGATTCAACTTACAAAATTGTTCTTTAAAGACTTTGATTAAAATATTGGTGTCAGGATCATAAACAACACCAGCTTGATCTTCGGTTATTTTTCCGACGTATGTATAGCCTAATCTTTGTAAATGAACTAGAGCAGGCATTTGAACTCTAGTTGCTTCATTAAAACCACTTGCCATAAATTAATCCTCCACTTCTATATTGTATTTCTTAAATAGTTCAGCTATTTTTCTTTTCGTTTTAGTGGTAGGTTTAAATTTCCCTGACTCCCATCTATTAACAGCTCCAAAAGAAACACCGAGTTCTTTTGCAAATTCAGTCTGTGTAAGAATCATTTTATTTCTTAATTTCTTTATAGCAGATGCGTAATCCATATTATGCCCTCCGAAAACGAATAAATTATGCAATAATTATAACACTTTTTTCTCATTTTGTCTATTGATACGAAGTATGCTCTGTAGCAAATCGTGTAAACCGTTAGCACCCCTACTTCAAATCGTGTAAAATTTTTAGCACCCTTTGATGTAATCGTGTAAGTATGACTATGAGCTTCTAAATACCCTTATAATAACTATCTATATATAAATGAAAAAAGAACCCAGAATAACCTTATTTTCTGAGTTCGCACCTATTCTAACTACAAAAAAAGGCTTGATAACATTGTATCAAACCTATTCTACTAATATGGTGCAGCAAATGAGATTTGAACTCACACATACGTTCGTATACTACCCCCTCAAAGTAGCGCGTCTACCATTCCGCCATTGCTGCAAGAGTTACCTAGATATTTATCTCGGTAACATTATCTTCAACATAAACATTTACATCATCGTGAATGTCTGTAGTTGCAATTTGATTTGTTTTTAACTTAATATAGTTTGCGGTTCCTTCTGCAAGTATTTCACCATCCATTGTCATAATGGCTCCAACTCCTGTAAAGAATTTGGAAGTATTTCTCGTTATCTTACCATATGCCATTACTTGTGTATCTAGAGGAACTGGTTTTCTAAATTTAACATGAATGTCCATGGTTACACCCCAAGAAGTTGGTTCTTCAATCCAAATGGCACGACCAATTATTTCATCAAGTAATGTTGAAATCATTCCCCCATGGGTTCTTTCGGGATAACTTTGATGAATTTGACGAAAAGTCACAATGGTTACGACTGTATTATTTTCCATTTCATAAAATGGAGCCTTAAGACCTGCTTCATTGTTCATTCCACATATAATGCACATTTTACTATTATATTGTTTTTTTAATACTTTCATACTACACCTTTTAAAACCTTTTTGTTTTATGAATTATTTTGATATTTAGTTAGTATTATTATATAAGGGGGAAATCATATGAATTATCAAGATTCTTGTCAAGATATCGGATCATTCGCGGATTGGCTAATGACATTAACCCCCTTTGAGTTTGCGACTCTAGGTGTGATCATCGGATATATTTTATCATGTAACCTAACCATAAGTCAACAAAATTCACTCGGAAATTGGCTTGAGCTAGTTGGACAATTAATTTTAACCTTCAACGCTCAGGGTAGTGGGCAAATTAAGCGACCAACTTATCAAGATATTAACAATCTACAACAACAGATTAATGAATTAATGCGAAAGAATAATCAAAGATTTTAGTAGTTATTAAATAATGGATAAATTAACTCTTTATTTTTATTTTCTTTATAATAAAGTTTTGCTGTTTTATTGCCTTGTTTTAAACATTGTTTGATATATTCTTGACTATTTTTAGTTGATAAACTAAGTTTTTTACGAATAATATTAATCATTATTGCTCTTGATATTTCATAACGATAAAATGGATATTTTGTCTCTAAATAAGAAAGTGCAGTACTTAAGCTAAATCGTTTATCTCCTTTTAAGGCAAAATATGCATAAAGGTATATTACGATATTACTAGACTTTTCTTTTAGGAAAGATATTCCTTCAAGTATTAATTTTTTAGCCTTTTCTTCATCAACATTAGTTCCAATACCATTTATGTAAGCATGAGCTAAATAACCATTTGCACAATTACAAACAGGTAATGCTTCAGCAAGTTCTGCCTGATAAGCTTCTTCATAACATTTAAAGGCAGCCATACTTGAGTGATTAAGTTCATGTGCTCTACCAAGGGCAGTTTTCATGCAAGCTTCTTCAGTAACTATGTTATTGCAGTATTCAAGAATTGATTCAGCAAAATTAGGCATTTGCTTAAAGCCATCTTCACCATATAGATACATTATTCCAAGTTTACGTAATAGCCAAATATCAGATGGATGGAAATCCTTTTTCTGGTATTTTTTTAGTTTTTTTGCTGTTTTTTTAGGTTCTATTGTTAATGGCATTATCAAGGTTAAGTATTTAAACTCATCTAAATACTTAAGTTCATATGAAGCATTAAACTCATTTAAGACATCATCATAATTATAATTTAAGCGGTGCTTAGTTTCACCTAAAAGAAAACGCAAACGACCATCTTCAGGATGAAGTTTTATTAAATCTTCTAGTAATTCTAAATTTTCATAATCACATGATAAGATAAAATTAAGACGATAGATTTCATCAAAAATAAATATTTCTTTGTTTAAGTTGTATGCTTTTAAGTATACTGATTTTAATTCTTCTATTTCAATCAGACTTTTTGCCGTTTTCGCAAGAAAGAATCCTAGTGAATAGTAAATACGCCATGACTCATGTTCTTTCAAATACTCATAAGCTATTTTAACTATGATGTCATCTTCACCTAACTCTTCATATATTTTGAATTGTTCAACTAGGTAAGAATCATCATCAAAAAATTCTTTTGCTTTTTCAAGTTCTTTTAAAGCTTTTTCTTTTTCTTTTTTTAATGCATAAATTTCTACCTTTAGTAAAACAACGCTACAATTATTTTCTTCATATTGGTTAGCAAGCGCTAAATCAGAAAGAGCTTGATCAAGGAAACTAGCATCATTTATTTTATTGTAGATTGCAATCTTAAGTTTTGCGGTTAAATAATAGTAATTAAGAGAACCACCAAATTTTGTATAAACAAGATCAAGAATTTCTTCTGCTTGTTCAAATTTACCAAGTGTTATCAGAATTTCTACTTTACAGATGTAAAAGTCCGAAGTTTCTCCTTCATCTTTTTCGATACACTTATCAATATACTCAAGTGATTTACGTAATGATGCATCATCACCATATTCAAAATATGCTCTTGATAGTGCAAAATTTAAGTCTATATATAATTCAGGATTGTGCTTGATTGCTTCATCTGCATACTTAATTGCTTTTTCTGCTTCATTATTGCAATAAATCATTACTAAATATGCCATTGATTGATATTTAAAAGGAGAATTAATCGCAATTAATCTTTCAAAGTCATTAATAGTTTGTTCTATCTTACTTGGAAAATGCGTAAATGCTGTTACTGCTCGGTAAAATAAAGCCAAATAGTCATTTTTATCATTCTCATATATTCTAGAGAATTTTTTATATGCTTCTTCATATTCTCCATTTTTAAGGGTATCTATAGCTTCCATGTGTTTAGTCAGCATATCTTGACTCCTTTGTTGTTTTCTTTATGTACTCTAAATCGCTTGACTTTTTCATGTCTTCTCTTTTATCATACAATTTTTTACCTTTCGCAATGGCAATATCCATTTTCGCAATTCCATTTCTTAGTACAATTCTTAAAGGAATAATTGTGTAACCTTCACGCATTACTTTATTACTTAATTTTAAGATTTCTTTTTTGTGAACTAAAAGTTTACGGTTACTTTTTTCTTGGTGATTAAAGATATTTCCTTTTTCATATGGTGAAATGCTCATTCCCACTACAAAAAGTTCACCTTCTTTAATATCACAATAAGCTTCTTGAATACTAGCTTTTCCCATTCTAATTGATTTGATTTCTGTGCCTGTTAACACAAGACCTGCTTCTAGTTCTTCTTCGATAAAATAATCATGATATGCTCTTTTGTTTTGACAAACTATTTTTTCATTATTCATTTTCTAATTTCCTCATCATTCTAAATGTGATTTGTTTTTTGCTTTGGTTTACATCAACTAATTTTACACGTACAATATCACCTAATTTAAAGATATGACTCTTATTAGATCCATAAATTATACCGGCAGTTTCATCAACTTCATAGTAATCATGTGGTAAATCATCAAATCTAACTAATCCTTCAACAGTATTATCTAATGTAACATATAATCCCCAGTTTACCACTGATGAAATCATGCCTGTAAATACATTTCCAATATACTTTTCCATATATTCACATTTTTTCATATCAACAGTACTACGCTCCAAATTTTCTGCCGTTTTTTCACTAGCACTTGAGGAAAGGCCAGTTTCATGAACTTTAATTGTAAAGTAACCTACAGGGTCAACTTCGGTTGTTTCTTGATGGTTAAATAAAAATTGTTTCATTAATCTATGAACAAGCAAATCTGGATATCTTCTGATTGGTGAAGTGAAGTGCGTATAACACTTACTAGCTAAGCCATAGTGGCCAATGTTAATCTCCTGGTACTTTGCTTTTGCCATGGTTCTAAGTAGGGTATTACTAATAACACTTTTGGTAGTTTTTTCGAGCGTATTTTCTTCTGCATTGGTATCTAATAAGAATTGCTGTAAAGCTTTGGGTAGAGCAGTTTTATTTTTGTATGAAAACTCTTGTTTCAATGTTTTTAAACGATTCATAAATAGATTTAATCTTGCTTCATCTGGTTCATCGTGAACGCGGTATAAAAATGGTACATCAAGCCATGACATTTTTTCAGCAACACTTTCATTGGCAACAAGCATAAACTCTTCAATTAATTTTTCAGCAGTACGTCTTTCCCTTAATTCAATACTTTTAACAGTACCATCTGGGTTTAAATTTAATTTGGCCTCACTTGTCTCAAAATCAAATGAACCTCGTTTAATTCGCTTATCATATAATATTTTAGCAAGGTCTTGCATGTCAATAAGCATTTCATAAATATCTTGATATTGGCTAATTAATTTTTTATCTTTTTCTTCTAGTATTTTGTTTACATTTTGATATGTCATACGGTGAGCACTTTTGATAATTCCTTCATAGTGATCACTATTTACTAAATTGCCAAGATGATCAAATTCCATTTCCGCAACCATTACGAGACGATACTCTCCTTCATTTAGTGAACATATACCATTGGAAAGTTCAAACGGCAACATTGGAATTACACGATCTGGCAAATAAACACTAGTTCCTCTCATATATGCTTCAAGATCTAAATAACTATTTTCTTTAACGTACTCACTAACATCAGCTATACATACAGTTAAGAGATAATTACCATTTTTAAGTTTTTTTACGTTAACACCATCATCAAAGTCTTTCGCATCATCACCATCTATTGTTATAATTAATTCGTCACTTAAATTTTTACGTTTTTTATATTTGGTTAAGTCAACCACTTGAGGTAAAGATGCAGCTTCATCACAAGTTTCCTTATCAAATTGATATTTTATGCCACTTGCAAGAACTTGCATAGTAATATCCATACCTACTTCTGATTCATCACCATATACCTCGATTACATTACCTTCAACTTGGTTGAAAGCATAATATTTTGTGATTTTTACTTTTACAACATTATGAGTTTTCGCGTTTTTATGGTCACGGATCACACACCAGATAGTGTTCTTATTAATAGTTGCTTTTACAAAATAACGTCCTTTTCTTTTAATTAATGGACCAACAATGGTTTCAGTGCATCTTTTTACTATTCTTGTTACTTCCCCTTCATAACTTGCTTTTTTTAATTTTGCAAACTTTACAATAACCGTATCACCAGAAATAGCGGTTCCGGTTTTTCCTTCTTCAACATGTACACTAAAATCATCACCATCAACAAAACCATATCCACCCTCTTTAATATTTATCACGCCTTTTAGCATTTGAAAATAAGGTAGTAAGGCGAAAGCATTTTGTTTATTATGCGTAATTATAAATTCATTTTCTAATTCCTCTAAAGCATTTCCTAATATATCGTATTCTTCTTCAGTCGTAAGGCCTAATTCTTTATATATTTCATCAGCTTTTAATAATTGATGTTTAGGCGTATTTAATAATTTGACTATTTGTTCTTTCATTTTCCCCTCCATTAAAATATGAAAAAAGGGCATTTAAGCCCTAATTTTTAATATCTTGGTAATACAGCCGCTAAGATTGTTAATACGAAAAATACTACTGATAATACTGTTGTTGTAGTATTAATAGCTTTTTCTAAACCTCTTTGTTTTTGATTTGCGAAAAGATCTGACTTTTCACCAGTAAATGCACTCATACCATCTTCTTTAGATGATTGTAACACTACTATTAAAATCATAATAATTGAAACGACTAATAATATATAATCATACCAACTTAAAGCACTCATATGGGCCTCCTAATTTATATTTTGATACTATAACGTTATAATTATATCATATAACGAGATTTATTGCAAATGTTTTACTTAAGGACTATATCAACAATCTCTTCTACTGATTTAACTGGAATAATTTCAAGACTGTTTTTCACGCTTTCAGGAATCTCATCAATATCTTTTAAATTATCATATGGAATAATAATTTTCTTAAGTCCGCTACGATGAGCAGCAATTGATTTTTCTCTTAATCCACCAATTGGAAGAACTTGACCACGTAATGTAACTTCTCCAGTCATACCAATTTCATGATGAACTGGGCGATTAGTAAATGTTGATATTAAGGCTGTTGTAATTGTAACACCTGCTGAAGGTCCATCTTTTGGAATTGCCCCTTCAGGAACATGGATGTGAACATCAGATTCTTTGATATCCTTAATATTAATGTTGAATTTTTCTACATTGCTTTTAACATAACTGAAAGCTGCTTGAGCCGATTCTTTCATTACATCGCCTAATTGACCAGTAAGTAGAAGTTTCCCCTCACCTTTATAGTGAGTTGCCTCAATTGATAAAGTATCTCCGCCAAACTGTGTATAAGCAAGTCCAGTAACAATTCCTACTAAATCATTTTCTTCGGTTTTGTTATTAGTAAATTTAGGTTTTCCTAAATATTCTTCTAAATTATCAACAGTAATTTCAATTTTTGATGCACCATTTAATAAAATATTTTTAATGGCTTTACGAATAATTGAACTTAACAATCTTTCTAATTCACGCACACCGGCTTCACGTGTGTAGTTTTGAATAATTGAGTAAATTGCTTGATCACTAATACTAAATTGGGACTCATCAAGTCCATTTGCTAAAAGTTGTTTTTTTAGTAAGTGGTGTGTAGCAATTTCGAATTTTTCATATTCAGTATAACTTGACACTTCAACTATTTCAATACGGTCACGTAATGGTTCAGGAATATTACCTAAATAATTGGCAGTTGCGATAAAGAAAACATG
Organism: uncultured Mollicutes bacterium; assembly: GCA_900538885.1. Classification (GTDB taxonomy): domain Bacteria; phylum Bacillota_I; class Bacilli_A; order ML615J-28; family CAG-313; genus UMGS75. Next base: position 31,673 of record UQAI01000001.1, on the reverse strand, counting down.
GGATAAATCAAATGGTTCTTCTAAATAATTATCACTGAAAAATTGATTTTGTTCACCATCTAATACTTCAAGCATTGCACTTGTAGGGTCTCCCTTATAATCACTACTCATCTTATCAATTTCGTCAAGTAGGAATACTGGATTATTTGTGCCTGCGCGTTTTAAATTTTGAAGAATTCTACCAGGTAGAGCTCCAAGATAAGTACGACGATGGCCTCTAATTTCCGATTCATCTTTGACACCACCTAAAGAAAGTTTAACAAACTTCTTATTAAGAGCTCTTGCGATTGACTTTGCAAGTGAAGTTTTACCAACACCTGGAGGACCAACAAGACATAGAATGGCTTGTGGATTCTTTTGTGTCATAATTTTTACAGCAAGATATTCAAGAATTCTTTCTTTAACTTTATCAAGTCCATAGTGATCTTCATCAAGAATTTTTTTAGCTTTCTTAATGTCATCAGAATCAACTGATTGTGTGTTCCATGGTAATGCAATAAGAAAATCTAGATATGTTCTTATAATACCAGATTCAGGCGAAGTGCTTGGTGTTGACATATAACGGTTTAATTCATTATAAGCTTTTTCTTCTACTGTTTTTGGCATTTTTGCTTCTTTAATTTTCTTTCTTAATACATCAATGTCTGTTTCTTTTTTAGCCTTATCACCAAGTTCATCCTGGATGGCTTTCATTTTTTCTCTTAGGTAGTACTCTTTTTGAGCTTCATTAATGCTACGTTTTACTTCTTCATCGATTTTACTTTCAAGACTTGCAAAATACTTTTGTTTTCTTAAGTCTTCTAAAATCATAAGTAAACGTTTAGTAATATCAAGTTCAAATAAATACTTAAGATGTGATTTAAAATCACCTATAATATTAATAGCGATAACATCAGAAAATTCAGCTGATGAGATACCTTTTCTTAAACTATTAAGAATAGCATCTTTATTTTCTAGAACTGGCATCATTTTATTATTTGATACTAATTCTTGCTTAATTAATTCTAAAGTTGCGATTTCTTTATCACTATCACTACTAATTGATGGTTGGGTTGTAAATTTTACTAGTAAATGGGGACTGGTTAATACAAACTCTTCTACATCAGCACGTACAATAGTTTGTAATTTAACTCTTCTAGACCCGTTAGGATTGGTCATATTTAAGACAATTTTCGCTACTACTCCCCTTTTATAATAGTTGTCAATAACCTCATTTTGAGTATCGTTTTTTGATGGTAACATTAAAAATATATAGTTTCGATATTGCTCAGCACTTTTTAAAGCCTTAATATCTTCAGGTCTATTTATTTCTACTCTAATTTCATTATTTGGAAGCGGTACAATGTCACTTACAACTATTGCTGGTAATTGTTCTGTTACCTGTTCATTTAACTCAAACATATTTACTCCTTTCTAAGCACTAGGAATTACTTCCTCACTTTTTTCATTGTATATTTCTTCATTTTCATTTACTTCAATTGATCTAACACTTTCATCATATGGAAGTTTAAACATCAAATCAAGCATTCTTTCTTCAAGAATCTTACGTAAAGCTCTCGCCCCCGTTCCTTCGTCATATGCTTTTCTCGCAATCATCTTGATTGTTTCTTTATTAAATATTAGTTCAATTTTGTCGCTATTAAATAATTTTTGATATTCTTTGATTATGGCTTTTTTAGGAACTGTTAGGATTTTTTCTAGATCTTCAAGGGTTAGTCTTTCAAGTCTAACTGTTACGGGAAGTCTACCTAAAATTTCTGGAATGATTCCAAATTTTTGAAGTTTTTTAGTATCTAGTAATATGTCTTCCACTTTTTTATTTTCAAATCCCATTGGCTTAGTTTTATTATCATCGAGTCCTTCAAAACTTCCTGCACAAATAAATAAGACTTTTGATGTATCAAATTTAATGTACTCTTGATATGGATGCTTTCTTCCACCTTGTGGAGGTACATTAATAATATTTCCTTCAATTATTTTTAATAAAGAGTTTTGAACACCTTCTCCGGAGACATCTCTTGTGATTGAAACATTCTCGCTTTTACGGGCAAGTTTATCAAATTCATCGATGAACACAATGCCTTTTTCGGCAAGTTCTAAATCATAATCAGCATTTTGAAGAAGTTTTAATAAGATATTTTCAACATCTTCGCCAACATATCCTGCTTGAGTATATACTGTCGCATCACAAATAGCTAGTGGCAAATTCAAGATTGATGCCATGGTTTTCGCAAGTAATGTTTTGCCAACCCCCGTTGGGCCAATCATTAAAATATTAGGCTTTTCTAAATCTTTTAAATCCGGACAAGTTATTCTTTTGTAATGTTGATATAACGCTACCGATAAGACTTTTTTTGCTTGTTTTTGGCTTATAACACATTCATCAAGCTTATCATATATTACTTTAGGACTTATAACTTCATCCTTAAAGTTTTTGATAAATTGTTTATTAAACAATTCTTTTTGTTCAATATTTAATATATCATAGTATATTTTTAGGCAGTCTTGACAAATCCAAGCTTTATTTCCTTCAACACCTAGGTTATCCCAGGTTATTTCTTTACCACAAAACGAACAATACACTTTTTCCATAATAATCACGCTCCATATTTATTATGGAGCGAATTTATTAATTTAATCAAAATAATTATTGAATTACAGCACTATCTTTAATTAAGTTGACAGCTTTTGTCATCTTTAGATGATGTTCTACTTGTTCTGCACTGTATCTCTTTTTAATGTCTTCTAATCTCTTAGCTTTGTCAGTTTCTGTTTCTTCAGGTTTATCACCACAAAGTTTTGCATATTCTGCTTCAATTTCTTCTTTTGAAACTTCAAACTTTTCAGCTTTTACAATTTCTTCAATGATTACTTCTTCAGTAATTTGACGTTTAATGTATTCTGCTCCAGCCTTTTTGTAAGCTTCCATATTAGCGTATCCACTATATTGTAATAAAACTTCAGTTGGTACTTTATATTGTTTAGCTTGGTTTTCAATTCTTTCAACTTGTTTATTTAATTCTTCGTCAATTACAGTTTGTGGAACAACTATTTTAGAATCTTTTTCAATTTTCTTCATTAGCGTATCCATAATGTAGTTTTCGTTTTCTTGTTCTTTTTGATTTTGTAAAAGTTTTTTAACATATTCATTATATTCTTTTACAGTTTTAACGCCTTCAATTTCCATTTCAGCAACTAAATCATCGTTTAATTCGGCTTCTTCACGGCCTTTTACTTCATGAACTTTAACTTTAAATGTTGCAGGTTTTGAAGCTAATGATTCATGATAATTTTCAGGGAAAATAACGTTAACATCTAGTTCATCACCAGTTTTAGTTCCTACTAGTTGATCTTCAAATCCTGGAACAAAAGCATGAGAGCCAAGCTCTAATGGATAATTTTCAGCTTTTCCACCTTCAAATGCTTCACCATTTACAAAGCCTTCAAAGTCGATTACAACAGTATCACCTAAAGCAGCAGGAGTATCTTTTACAACGATTTCAGCTTTATTCTTTAGTTGTTCTTTAATATATTCTTCAACCATCTTTTTAGTTACTCTTGTTGATTTAGCTTTAACTGTTAAACCCTTATATTGTCCAAGTTCTGGTGTTGGCCAAATTTCAATTTCAGCAGTATAAGTGAAACCACTGCCTTTTTTAATTTTAGAGAAATCTAAATCAATTTTAGGATCACTTACTGGAACAACACTCGCTTTTTGAACAGCTGGATAGTAAGTAAGTTGTAATGCATACTCAATACCATCTTGATATAAGCTTTCCCAACCATAGTGGTTAATAAATACGTTTTTAGGAGCTTTACCTTCTCTAAAACCATCAATTTTTACTTTTTTAATTACCTTTTCAAAAGCCATATCTAGGGCTTTATCAAATTCTTCAGCACTTACTTTAATTGTTAATTTAACTTTACTATTTGAAATATTTTCTACTTTTACTTTTGATTCACTCATATGAATAAATTCTCCTTTACTAATCTTACATATTATATCAAATTATCTAAATTATTGCTTTCATTTTGCTTTTATAATCCGTATGAAGCTAAAACTCTTTTTTCCACAAATCTTAGTGGAAGTGGTCCACAGTCAAGAATTCGCTTATGATATTCAACTGGATCAAACTTATTGCCTAATGCTGTTTTTACTTTATCATACATATCACAAAGTTTAAAGTAAGTAAAGTAATAATACTGACAGTTATTAGGAACTTCAATTAATCTTTCATAAATGGATTTTGTACTTTCTAGAGTTACATTATAATATTTTGATAAATAATCATATGTTTCCTCTAGTGTCCAACCATTATAATGGATTCCCATATCAAGACGAGAATAGATTGCGGCTTGGTAGTTTTCTTGGAAAAGATAGTAATCAATTATATCTTGATCAAAACCTTCTAAAAAATTATACATATAGTTTTCAACATAAGTTGCCCAACCTTCCATATATCCAGAACTTTTAAGCACTTTTCTTAAAACATTTGTTTGTTTGTTTTTGAAATATACGTTTTGATATAAATGTCCTGGATAGCCTTCATGAGCAAGGGTTGTAAACAAATAATTATAATCATAAACTTTTGTAACATTACCTTCACTATCTTCTTGATCTATTAAAATTGATTTATTATTTAAATAAATATATTCATTTTTAAACTCATCAATTGGTGAAGTCATATAGGCAGCAGGGCTAAAGTTTTCTTCCATTGCTTTATCAATATACTTAATCTCAACATTTAAATCATTTTCTAAATTAAGTGTTGGAAAATCACTATAAATAATTCTTTGATATAACGCAAGTTGCTCTTCAGGAGTTTGACTCATAAACTTGGTTTCTGACACTCTTGTAAGGAAAGTTGAGTCATCTTTCGCGAGTTTTCTAAATGTTTCAAGTTCTTTTGTATAAGTATTTAATTTTGATTCTACATAAGCAATGGCTTCTTCCACACTAATATTATAACCAACAGCTTTTTGAAATGAAAGTTCATAATATTTTTGACCAATATTTATTTTTTCATTTGTATCTTCATTTGTTGTATAATAATGGGCAAGTCCCATGTTATTTGTTGCTTTACCCTTTAATAGTGGTAAATGATCACGAACATATGCATATCCCTCAATTAATGGGCCTTTTACTTTTTCTTTATTTAATTCTTTATACGTTTCTTTTTCTTCCTCACTTAAGAATTCTAGTTTATCGATTTTGTCATTTACTACTTTTATCATAAAATGATCTTCTTCACTTGCCTTACCAATAAAGTTAACACATTGCTCAACTACTTTATCAATGACAAAGTCAGGCATGCCATACCCGTTATCAGCTTTTTCAATTTCAAAGTCTACATACTTCTTAAAAGTTTCAGGTACTAAGTCTAAATACTTAAAGTAATTATCAACATCTAGTTTATCTTTAAAATGATATTCAACAAGAAGTAAGGGAAGTTGAGCTTGATAGCCTAGGTATGAACCTAAATAATTATTGCTTAAATAACTCATTTCTGAAGTTTTCGCATTGATATTATCTAACAAATCTACAATAACATCATAAGTCATTTGTTGGTCTTCATTTAATTCATCATAATCAAAATTTTTTACCTGACCAAAATATAAATTAATGATCAATACTCCTAAGGCTTGAGTTTTACCTGGAGTTGGAAGTGATGGTTCATATCGTTCAAGTCCAAACGCTGTAGGATCATTAAACAAGAAGTTTGAGGTAAATTCATCATTTCCAATAATTGTCTTAAAAATGTTATTTGTAAAATTATCAAAATTTTCTTTAGGAATTTTTATATTGCATCCTGCCACTACAAACACTAGAACTAGTGCTAGTGTCGTTAAAAATGCATATTTAACTTTATACCATAAATTTTTCATTTATTAGTTCCCCCTTTTAATTATATTATATAATATTTACTCAGTTTTGACAAGTAATAATGTTTACTATTAAAAAGAATATGTACATTTTTTCACTTTTTTAATTTTTTTATGCTATTTTACTTTACTTTTTGTTTAAAATAGTGTATAATATTATAGCGTTAATTGTGTCCCAGTAGCTCAGTTGGATAGAGCAACGGCCTTCTAAGCCGTGTGTCGGGGGTTCGAATCCCTTCTGGGACGCCATTTTTTTTATGTTTATTTATGGAAATGTAGGTGTGATATGAGAAAATTAATTAATGTAATTAAGTCATTTCCTTGGTATGGTTGGGTTTTTAGTTTTGTTCTTTTAGGCTTAGAGTATGGTTTCTACCTTTTAGGTGGAGTTGTTGGCAAAGCAATTGGTCTAGAACCATTTTGTCCAAAAATACCAGCAATTGATAATTTATTTAGGTTTACCCCCATTTTTATCATTCCTTATGTAATCGCTTATGCTTATTGGGTGGTTGGAGCCCTCGTGATGTCGCTTGACACTAAACGTGTTTTTATTAATTACGTTTTAGCTAATGTGCTTGCATACATCATTGGCTTTTTAATTTTTATTTTCTTCCCAACGTATATTTCAAGAACAAGTGAGGGAGTTTTTGATACTTTGGGTAATGACTTTATCGGCTGGCTTTGCAAGTTTATCTATAATAATGATGGTGGCGAATATGGACACAATTTACTTCCTAGTTATCACTGTATTCTTAGCACTTTTTGTTATTTAGGGGTTAGAAAGAACAAAGTGTTTACTTTATCATTTAGAATTTATACTTTAGTTGGATGTATTTTAATTTGTTTATCTACACTTTTTGTTAAGCAACATTATTTTGTTGACGTTGTACTTGGTGTAGGGATTGCGATTGGATGCTACTACACTGTAAAGTTTCTTAATCCTGGTCGTGATATAGCTAGGCATTTTCTTTTATAATACTTGTCTTTGAAATTAACGAAGACAAGTATTTTTTTATTATCTAAAGCATATAATTTACCGAGGTGATTTTATGATTATTATTGATCCAGGACATGGTGGATGGGATCCAGGTGGAGGTAGTAATAATTATTTTAAAGAAAAAGACTTAACATTAAAAATAAGTGATTATCAAAATAAACGCTTTAATGAACTCGGCCTTCCTAGTACTTTAACTAGAACTTCTGATACGACTTTAACACCTAGTGATAGGCTAACAAGGATTCAAAATCTAGGAGCCACAAAAAATGATATATTAATTAGCAATCATATTAACAATGGCGGCAGTGGTGGTGGTGAAGTTATTTATTCTATTCGAGGAAATAATGAATTACCACAAATGATTGCTGGTGAATTAAATAAGGGGGGGGTTTTCATTCGAAACGTTTATCAAAGAATCGGTAAAACTGGAAAAGATTATTATTTTATTTTAAGAGGAACAACCCCTAATAATGCAATGATCATTGAATATGGTTTCGCTGACAATCCTAGTGATACTAATCTTTTAGTATATGATTGGCCAAATCTCGCTGAGAGTGTCGTGAAAGCTATTACTGATTATTATCAAATCCCATACACTGTGCCTAAACAATTAATCCATGTTGTAAGGCCAAATGAATCACTTTATAGTATTAGTAAAGAATATGATACCACCATTGATAAGCTAAAAAAGGATAATAACCTTACTAGCGATACTATTTATCCACGGATGGAACTTACTATCAAATGAAAAAAACTATTTCACTATGTATTTCAATCTTTCTAATTATATGTTTGATAGTTTTTTTAATATTTCCTGAATACACTAAAAATGTTATCTATGATTCTCTTTATCTTTGGTTAACTAAAGTTCTTTTATCACTTGTACCATTTTATTTAATTAGTAATCTTTTATTATCATTTCCTTTCTTTAGTAAACTACTATATTTTCCCTTAACCAAGATCATGCATTTTGAAAATCAAAAAGCATGTTCTTTATTTTTGTTAAGTTTTATTACTGGTAACCCCACTTCTAGCATTCTAATTATTAATAGCATTAATCATGGAATTAGTAAAAAAGAAGGGGAAAGACTATTAAAAGGAGCCGTTCTTAATAGCCCTTTATTTACCATTTTAATGTTACCTAAACCTTATGGATACTTTGTTTATTTTATTCAAATTTTGATATCAACTCTTTTTTACATTTTTAATAAGCCTAAAAAACTAGCATCATCACCTGTAATTAACGATAGCAACAATAATTGTTATTGTGATAGCAAATCATTACTTAATGTAATAGATGATTGCCCTTTAGTTATGATTAATATTCTCGCGTCTATGTTTTTTGTTAGTACGATTAAAATTCCGTTTTCACTCTTAATCAATAATCTAGATTTTTTTAATAATAATATTATTTTGAAATCTTTTGTTTGTTTTTTCCTAGATTCATTTGAGTTAACTACTGGACTAAATAGCATTATCGATTACCAAATTCCTTTATTCATCAAGCTCATTATTTGTAGTTTTATGATGTCATTTGGTGGGCTTGCGATAAACATTCAAATAGCTAATGTTGCGAAAAAAACTAGTCTTAAAGTAACTAGTTTAGTTTTATCTCGAATTATTCATGGAATAATTACTGCTATTATTTTTAGCCTAATTTTTTTGATATTTTTTATCTAATGCAAGCTTGACAACTGGTGGAACAAACTCCGTTACATCGCCGCCAAATGAAGCAATTTCTTTAACGCTGCTTGAAGATAAAAAAGAATACTCATGAGAACTCATAATAAATATTGTTTCTATCTTATTATTTAAATGACGATTAAGCGTAGCCATTTGTAATTCATACTCGAAATCGCTTACCATTCTAAGCCCTCTAAGCATCACAGTTGCTTGCACTTTTTCTGCAAAATTAACTGTAAGTTCATCAGTTGATACAACTTCAATATTTGAATAATCTTTCAAAACTTCTTGTAATAATTCAACTCTTTCGTTTGTTGTAAATAAGGCATTCTTTTGAATATTCTTAGGAACTACAATGTATAGTTTATCAAATAGATGTAATCCTCTTTTAATGATATCAAGATGACCATTTGTAATTGGATCAAAAGTTCCTGGATAAATACCAATTCGCATATTATTACTCCTTTTCTAATATTAGTACTTCACTACTTGAGTATTTACGACAAAGTTTAACTCTATAACCTAAATATTCTTTTTGAACAATATCTTCTTTAGGATATTCTGCCATAATATAACCTCCATCACTAATCATATCATTTGTGATTAGATAAGTAATTAGTTCATCAATTACTTTCATTCTAAATGGAGGATCTAAAAAAACTAAGTCAAACTTCATATTTTTAAAGCGTTTTAGAATATCTTCATATGCTCCAAGAAGTACCACTACTTGATTTTCTACTTTTAAACTTTCAACATTTTTTTTGATTATTTTTACTGCATCTGGGCTTTTATCAATTACATAAGCTATTTTAGCTCCACGGCTAATGGATTCCAAGCTTAGAGCTCCACTACCACCAAACACATCAAGAACCACAAAGTCAGGAATATAGTTACCAAGACTATTAAAAATTGCTTCTTTAGTACCATCTAATGTCGGTCTCGTCGCAAGTCCTTCTAATGTCGCAAGTTTTCTACTTTTATACTTTCCACCAATTATTCGCATAGTTATTTCCTCTTATCTTTTAAAAGGCAATATAATTTACTTATATTGCTTTTTTAATCAACTATTTTTTCAATGAAATAATAATCATCTTTTTCATCATGCCCAACATGATACTGAATGCCAACTACCTCAAAATCAGGATAATTATCACCTTTTTCATAAGCAGTAACATGATGAACAATCATTTCATTATCTTCGTTTTGAAGTCCACCTAAAGATAGGGGTTTCATATAGTCAACCACCCAGCCTACTTGATTAATAACGCCAAAGTCATCACGTTTAATTTTTCTACCCGTAAAGTCATGAGCATAATCTACATTTCCAAATTCACGTAACCATATTTTTAAGGCTTCATCTTTAGTCATTTTACAAAACTCCTTATATGTAATATACAATTATTATAGCATTTTATCTTACTAAAGTCAATATAACAATGTAAAAAATTTAATTGCTTATCATATTTAATTAATGATTTTTTCCTATTCAAAATGTCGGTACAAATCATTTAGCTCTTCTTTTTTACTAATAACTTTAATTTTTTCACCGACCAAAATTACTGTAGGTTTTAATTGCCCATTATAATTTGATGACATTGAATAAGTATAAGCACCAGTATCATAAACCACTAAAATATCACCTGGAGTAGTCTCAGGGATTAACTGATTATGGGCGATAATATCGCCTGATTCGCAGCATTTGCCAGCTATATCAACAGTTATACTTTTTGGTTCATTTATTTTATTTACGACATCAACGGTATATAAAGCACTATATAAAGATGGCCTAATATTGTCGGTCATTCCTCCATCAACAAATAAAAAGTTTTTACCACCATATGTGTGTTTTATTGTTCCACATTCATAAAGTGTGATTCCTGCTTCTCCAACAATACTCCGGCCTGGTTCTATAAAGGCGCATTCTAGGTTATATTCTAACTCATTTACTTTTTTAGTAAGTCGTTTTATCATCTTTTTTAAAAGATTTTCAAGATCTAGTTTTTTATCAGTTGTTTGATACTGAATACCAAAACCACCACCTAAATTTAAATATGGAAGCCTAATTTGGTACTTATTTTCAATCTTTTTGGTAAACTCAACCATTTTGTCAACATTCATTAAAAATGGTTTTTGGTCGTGAATTTGTGAACCGATATGTGAATGAAAACCTAATAATTTTACGTAATTTGAAACTTGATATTTTTTTATAATTTTATCGATTGTTTCTTCATCATAAATGCTTTCACCAAATTTACTAATGTAAAGTGCTGTTTGAATGAACTTATGAGTGTGGGCATCAATTCCTGGGTTTACCCTAAATAATGTATTAACCATTACTTTTTTTTCAGTTGCAATCTTACTCAAACGATTTAACTCATCTAAATTATCCACAACGATTAAACCTACTTTATGGCTTGCAGCATATTCAAGCTCTTCATTGCTTTTATTATTACCATGAAAAACTACATTTTCAAGTGAAAAACCTGATTTTTCAATAACATATAAATCACCAATACTAACCGCATCAATCATTAATCCTTTTGATGAGGCAATATTACAAATTTCTGGGACTAAGAAAGCTTTTGAAGCATAAACTATTTTTGTTTCAAATTTTGATGTTTTAAAATTATTTAAATATTCATCAATAACACTTAAAATATGTTTCTCATCATACACATAAAGTGGGGTATGATAGGTTTTTGCAAGTTCTTTCAAAGAATAATTGTTTAAATATAATTCATTATTAGCTGTTGTTAAATTAAGTGGTTTCATTTTATACCTCAATAGTTGTTAATTCTTTTTATTAGTGCTACCCATTCCACCAGTTCGTTCATCACAAGCATCATCATCAATAGTTATTCCAAAAGGAATAAAGATTCCTTGAGCGAAAGCTTCACCTTTTTTAACTGATACTGTTAATCCAGTATGTGAATCATTTGTAAGTTTAATAAAAATATGGCCTTCATTTAAAGCATTATAATAATCACTATCAATAATGCCAACTGTATTATCAAGTTGAAGACGATATTTGAAACCTAAACTACTACGAGGAAAGATTCCTAAAAACCAACCTTCATCAATTCTTACTCTAATTCCTGTTGCGATTTTAATTGTTTCACCAGGACATAAACTAAAATCATATGGTGCGAAAAAATCATATCCAGCAGAGCCTTTAGTTGCACGTTTAGGTAATACTATGTCATGATAATCTTGTTCTATTTGATGAGACTTCTTAAATTCATTCCATGATACTTTTTCAAATTTTGTTATTTTTATTTCCATATTCTTATTCCTTTACTTTTATTTGTGATAACACTTCTTCACATTTTTCATTAATTATTAATGTTGCATAACTATCTAAGGGCGTAGGTTCCAAATTGATGATTACCATTTTATTTCCTCTATAATAATAAGGAAGACTTGCGGCGGGATTTACTAACATGGATGAGGCAATAATTAAAAGTAAATCCGCATTAACTACAGCTTTTATGGCCTCGTTTAATGTAGTCATATCAAGGCCTTCTTCATATAGTACTACATCAGGTTTTATTAGCCCACCACAAATAGGACACGCTGTCATTTGTTTATTATTTATTAAATCATCTAAACTGTAAAAGGTGTGACACTTCATGCAGTGATTTCTTAACACTGAGCCATGAAGTTCTAAGACATTTTTACTACCAGCTTTTTGGTGAAGACCATCAATATTTTGAGTTATTATTGCTTTTAACTTACCACATTTTTCAAGTTCTACAAGTTTATAGTGTCCTGCATTAGGCATAGCATTTGGGTAAATCATCTTATCAAAATAAAAATCATAAAATGCTTTAGGGTGAGCCATAAAATAATGATGGGAAAGAATCTCTTCAGGAGATATCATACTTTTATTTTTATCATTATATAATCCATCAGCACTTCTAAAATCAGGAATTCCAGATGCCTTACTAAAACCTGCTCCTGTCATTACGACAATATTATTTGAGACATTAATTAATTTTTGAAGTATTTCTATTTTATTCATTTTTGTAGTCCTCTACTTTCTTAAGAGTAGGAATTGCGGGCATTACATATGAGGTTTGAATACTTATTCCTGATACTTTCACCGCAAATTTACAAGCTTCAATTAAATTATTATCTTTCATCAGGCTTGTAATTAACGCTCCATTAAAAACATCGCCCGCTCCTGTAGTATCTACTACTTTTTTTATTTTTAAAGCTGAAAGATGAGTAATCTTTTCATTTTCTTTTATTATCACACCATTTGAGCCAAGGGTTATGATAACACGTGATAAATTAATTTTTGATAGTATCTTTTCTAAACTATCTATCTTAATTTCATCTAAAGAAAGTAAAGTTTTAGCTTCTTGAAGATTAGGGGTAATTAAAAATGCATCTTTCAAATATTTCTTGATGAATGGCTTAGCAGGTGCAGGATTTATTATAACTTTTACCTCATACTTTTTAGAGAGTTTTATCACTTCATCTACTACTTCTTCTGGGAGTTCAGCTTGAATTAAAGCATAGGCCGCATCAATAAATTCTTTTTCATATTTTTGGACATCAAGTTGGTTAAATAACTTGTTAACGCCATGATAGACGGAAACTTCATTTTCACCATTTTTATCAGTTATGATTGTTGCATAGGCACTCATACCATTTTTTATTTCTAAATGATAAGTAAGTTGTTCACTATTTAAAAAATCTTCACATACCTTTTTGTAATCATTTCCAATTACACCAATAAAAGTTGTTTTAACGCCAAGTCTTGCTAGAGTAACAGCTTGATTAAAACCTTTTCCTCCTGGTTCTTTATGAATATTATCAATTGTTATGGTTTCACCACAGCTATGAAAGTGATCAGTTTGCATAAATACTGATTCACCAACTAAACCAAATACTAAAACTTTATTTTTCATAGTTCACCTTCTTAAAAGAAAAAGCGATAATAGATGTCTATTACCGCCATTTTTTATTATTTTATATCAGCATTAGGGTCAAAGCCTAAACGACGTAATGTTTCAACTACATATGATTCACGATATTCATCTTCTGGTTTACGATTATAATAAGAAATGAAGAATTCTTCAACAGCTTTTTCATAAGGGATTTTCGCAAGGCTTGCGATAATTCTTGATGAACGGTCGATTAATTTCTTATTAGTTGGAAGAACTTGAACCATCCAGTTACCATATACTCTACCCATTTTAGCCATTGTTCCAGTACTTAAAGCATTGAAAGCAACTTTAACTAATAAATGATAAAGAATGTCTGTGCATGTTCTTGGAAGTTCAACTGGAATTCTAATTTCATCTTTTGAAATCTTTTCAGCAGGGATTTGACCAAATCTTAATACGATACCACCACTATATTTAGCAAGTTCTTTATTATACCATTTAACGATTTCAGGTGTTGCGGAACCATTAACATCGATTAATACTAATTGAGAACATGGACGAGAATATCTTGATGGATCATCTTCATTACCAATTACATATTCTAATACTTCACTACCACTAACTTTTGGAGGGTTATTGATAATGTCTTGACTAGCTTTCATTTCAACGTAATCTTCTTTAGTCCATTCTAATCCTTTAATAGGACGACGGAATACTTGTTGCCATGCAACTTCATTAGGGTATAGAGGGTCTTTAATATATGCCCAAGATACTTCACTAGTATGATCATTAAACTTTCTAAATGGAGGTAGTGTAAACGTTGGTTGACGTTCAGTTGTATCTGTCATAATGTCTAGTAGATAATCATGAGTAATGTAAGTTACTAAACCTTTTTGGTTATATGTATTAACTTCAAATTCTACAGCCTTTGCAAGACCTTTTAGAGCTTTACCGCTTGATAATTGTTTGTTTAGTGAAACAAATGCATCTGCATATTGGTCAAGTGTTAATACTTCACCACCAACTACTTCTAATTCTTGTTCAGTTAAATTCTCTTTTAACCAACGATTCGCAGCAACTTCTAAAGCAGCACCAGCAGCTAATAATTCAACTGTTGTTACTTGCATACGAGTTGAACCAGATACAGCCATATTACCAACAAATAGAGGAATTTTAACAATGTATTTACCATTGTCAATACCTTTAGCTTTGTTAGCTGCATATTCATCTAAACATTCGAATACAGCACGAGCACGGTCAAGGTGAGTTCTTAAGATTTTTTCTGGATTGCAGAATAAATAATAAGTCTTAACACCAAGCTCATAACCACGTACAGCTGAGCCATTAATACTTGCAGAAAGACCACACTCAGATAATGCTACTAAAACATCACCAGGGCCCATTTCAGCTTCATCAACTTGTTTTGCACCAAAAGTCATGTAATCTTCGAAATTTTCAACAGAACGTACTAATGCACGGTCACCACCAGTTGTAAAACTACTTACAACTTCTGCCATTTCTAAGAATTCAAAACGATGTGCAGGAATTTTATCTACTAAGCCTTGCCAGAAACTTCTCCAAGCTCCATCCATTTGGATAGCCATACGGCCTGATGCACCAACACTTGAGAAAACAACTTTTTTTCTTTCATCCATACATCTCTTGATATCATCAACAAATGCTTGAAATTCAGGAGTATTAAATTGTCCACGTGCTACATCAGCAATATACTTATCAGCACTAAAAATCATTTTTACGCCTTTAGCTGTATCTTTGGCGATTGTTGCACTTAAGTTTTTAGTTAAAGGGTTTGATTGTTCAGTAGGTATAACGCCTAAATGGAATTGCTTTTCATTTTCTAGAAAATCTTTTGTTGCTTCTTTGTAATTTGTTATTGTCTTGTAAATCACAATATTATCTCCTTTTTCATAAATAATTCGTTAAAATTATAGCACATTCATTATTTTTTTTCAAGTTATATAATGTTTCTTTTTATTTTATATAACTAAAAACTTGCCATAATAGTATGACAAGTCTCTAATTATACTTATTTTTTGAAAACACATTCTTCAACAAAATTTAAACAGTTATTATTTTTAAAATCATATCCGTTTTGACCTAGTTTACTTTTCGCAATCATAATAATATCTTCGGGTTTACGTTTCTTTAATTTTTCTTTTAATGTGTAATTTCTTACTTCTATAAAACCATATTTTGTAAATTCACTGCTATTTACAATTTCTACTTTTATATTCTCAGTATCTGATGTATAGGCAGGAGTACCAAATTGAATGATTTGATTGTTACCAAGATATATTGCGTAATGATAATAGACTCCATTATAGATTCTTATCATATCACCAGGTTTTACTTCTTTTACTTCCCAGAAATTTTTCATATTACATATTATCTTCGATATATTTAATTACATCACCAACTGTTTGAAAAGAATCAAATTTTAGGTCTTCAAAAGTAATATTAAAGGTATGTTCAATCGCAAATACTGCGTATAATACTCCAATTGAGTTTAAACCTAAATCTTCTTTTATTCTTGTTGTTTCATCAACAAAATCTAGATCGTTAGTGCTTATACCTTTGATAGTTGCCACAACATATTTTAATTTTTCAAGTATTTCATTATTCATAGTTATTTTCTCCATACTTTTCTTTTAATTCGGTAATTGCTTGATATAATCTATGAGAGTACTCATCTAACTGATTTATACTGGCCATTCCATTATTTGGTATATCTATTTTTATTGGTTCACCAAGATAAACTTTAGATCGCATAGTTGATTTTTTTCGTTTTTGCATATATACGGGAAGAATTGGTGTATTAGTAAGAGCTGCCATTAAAACTGCACCTGACTTAAAGTCATCGAGAGTACCATCTTTTGATAAGTGTCCTTCTGGAAAAATGATTAGCACTTCTCCATTTTTAAGGATGTTAAGGCATTTTTTAAATGATTCTATATCATTTTTATTTCTATCAATTTTTACACATCCAATTCGTTTCATCATAAAGCTTCTGAATTTTTTGTTTGAAAACACAGCTTCAGCAGTTAAGATTCTAACACGACGGCGCCAAAATACACATATTAATTTTATTGGATCTAAAAAGGCTTCATGATTCGCTACTATAATGTAGCGTCCCTTAATCTTTAAGTTTCTCTTTTTAATTCCTTTATTAAAGACTTTAATCTTAAATTCAAAATTAAAAGTGAATGCTAATAATCTGCCAAAATCCCAAGCAAGTTTGCTTAGAAGACCAAATTTACATTTATCTTGATCTATTTTTTCTTGTAGAGTATTTTTTAATAATGCAATTTTTCGGCTAATAATTTTGTTAATTTTTTCTAATTCTTCTTTAGTAGGATTAGTAGATTTGCAGTAGTCACTTAAATATATTTTCTTACCTATTAAAATATGCACTCTCTTGAATAATCCATAATTACCATCTGTAACAACGGGGATAATTGGAGCACCGCTTCTTAAAGCAATGAGAATATACGATGGAGTAAATGGTAATAATTTTTTATCATTTGATATTCTACCTTCAGGAAATATCTGAAGAAGTTTTCCTTTTTTAAGAACTGCTACTCCCTCATCAATGAAACCTAAATCTTTACTAAAACGATCAACTTTAATTCCTCCCATACAGTTTACTAAGAACCGCATAAAGAAACCTTTTTTATATATTACTTCCGCAATCAAACAATATAATTTTCGAAAGGGGAAAATAAATAGATTTACCATATAATCCATAATACTTGTGTGATTAGAGATTAGAATAGCTCCACCTTTTACCCTTTTTCCTTGACTTTTTTTATCTTCATAATAGGTTTTACGACTAAAGAATATAAGTTGAACTGGCCAACCTGTTATAATAGCCAAAACACGTAATATTTCCTTAATCATAGTAGTTCCTTAATAACCTTTTCAAAATCGTTGACACTATATGCCATATGTTCATAATCCATTTTAAGGTCAATATTAAATTTTTCATTAATAGCTGAAACTAAGCTGAAATAATCTAAACTTGTTCCTCCTAAATCAAGCATAAAGTTAGCGTTTAAATCAATATCTTGAGAAGGTATTCCTAGAGTTTTACTAAATAATTCTAAAATAATTGTTTGTAATTCTTCATTTGCGTTTTCATTAGTAAATTCAGATACTCCTATTTCGTTAATAGTTAGAAGTTTTATTTCTTTATTTAAAATATTATTTTCTAAATATTTACGACTAACCTTTATGGCTGAAGCAGACATTATAGGATCATATGTGTAATAAATTTTAGTAATTCTACTACTTAACGGAAGTTTGTTATTTTGCTCATTAATACTTTCGTTAATGCGATACAAAGTTATTTTTAAAATGTCTTTTGGAAGTTGAACTACCATGATTAGTTTTTCTTCATTTTGGTCACCCATAACTGAAAAATTTAGGGCACCTTGAATTAAAAATTCTTTTTCTATTTCATCAGGGCTTATGTTTTCACCATTTTCGCCAATGATTAATTCAGATTTTCGACCAATAATATAGTATCTTCCATCTTTATCTACTCTTACAACATCATTAGTATTAAACCAATCATCAATATGATGGTGAACACCATTAATAATGATATTATGGCAAATTGATTTACCACGTACTAATAATTCTTGATTCTCATTTATTTTGTATTCTATGGAAGTAAATGGTTTACCAATGCTATTTTTATTACGGTCGGTTATTTTTTTTGATAATTCAACTGAAGTAATGCCTATTTCACTCATTCCATACCCATTATGCATTGGATAACCTAAAGCATTCATTAGATACATTGTTGAATCTTTTAAGTAACTACCACCACTAATACAAAAAGCAACTGAATCACCAAATAATTTATTATTTACTTCCGCAAATTTTCTTTTAGCTATTTTTCTACCTAATGTAGGAAACATTTTTTGAAGTTTAGTTGAAGCTTTAAGTCCTTTATAAAACTTTTGTTTGGTTTTTTCATCTTTACTATTAACTTCTTTTAAAACATTTTTTTCAATAGTGTGCCAAAGTAGCGGTACCGCAAAAATGTGTGTAACTTTATGCTTTTTAATAGTATTAAGAATGGTACTAGGTGAATAGTCTTTTAGAAAGACTAAAGTTCTACCAAAGAAACAAAACCAAAAATACATAGCTGAAAGTCCAAAAATATGATATAAAGGCAAAAAAGCAAGTAATTTAAGTGAGCCTTTATAATGGGTTTTTATTAACTTATTTTTGCTTAAAACATAATCGGTATTAAGTACTTGTTCTGAAAACTCTAAGCCATTATAAATACATATTTTTTGATTTAGAGTTGTTGCACTAGTCGATATTGCGATTTCATTTGCGAAATGAAAATTATCATAAATGCTATTTTCTTTAATTAAATCTTCGAAATCAATTATTGAAGTACCATAATCTATGTTTTGTTTAGCCTCAATTACATAGTTAACATTAAGAGTTTTTAAAATAGAACTAGTAAATGGTACTGGAAATCTTAAATTAATTAAATATGGTTTATTTCCACTCATAAGTATGGCCCAAAATAAAATTATCCATTCAGGTCCGTTGTCAGCTGCAAGTCCTATAAATTGGTTTTCAATATTACGTTTTTTAAGAGATGTTGCGGCTAGCTTAATTTGTTGTTTCATTTGTCTGTATGTAATTTTTTTAATTTCTAGTCCATCAGTGGTTTCCACCATTATATTGTCAGGAATGCTAAACATAATATCATAAATACTAGCAAAATTCTTTTCGCTAGTATTTAATCGGTTAATATGGCCCTTGACTATTTTTTTAATATTTTCCATATTAATTTCCTCGTTATTTTATTTATTATTGTATCCGCCATCATTTAAAGCAATTAATTGATTTATTGCTGATGAGATAGTTAAGCGATTAGCTTTACCATGCACTTTTACTACTATTTTTTTTACTCCTAAAAGGATTGCACCTGCTTGATCATTGTATGAGAATAATTTAAAGATTGAATCACTAATTTTCTTTAAATCATTTTCATTTGTGCAATATTCTTTTACGATTTTATTAGAAATCATTAGTGCAACTGATTCAGTATTTTTAAGTAAAAGATTACCACTGAATCCATCACATACAAGCACATCGACATCACTATTAAAAACATTATCTATCTCAATGTTACCTATAAAATTTAAATCACTATTTTCAAGTATTTCATAAGCTTTTTTTACAAGCTCATTGCCTTTTCCTTTTTCTTTTCCTACTGATAATAGTCCAACTTTTGGATTTTCAATATTGCTATAGCTATGCATAAATCTTGATCCAAGTTCAGCAAATACTTTCATATCACTAGGTAGAGGATTAACATTTGCACCACAATCAACTAAGCAAAAAGGCTTATTATCAAATTTGTATAATATACACGCAAGAACAGCTGATTGTAAATGTTCTTCTAATCCTAGAATAAACATACTTCCTACCATAATTGCCCCTGTAGAACCTGCACTAATTAATCCTATTGCATCTTCTTTCTTGGCATTTATTAAGGAAAGATATAGTGATGAACTTTCTCTATTTCTAATAATATTTATTGGATTTTCTTTATTACTTATATAATCAGCAGTGTCTATTACTTCATATGATAAATCACTATTATTTAGAACTTTTTGAATTTCTTCTTTAGGTCCTACTACTACATAATGATAATTCTTATTATTATTTAATTTAATTCCTTCGCATATCTCAGTAGGAGGCATATCAGCGCCTAAAGTATCTATTATTATTTTTTTATTTTTCATCTTTTTTATCTTTTCCAAATACTTTAATAGAGGTTGGTAAAATAGCCATTAAAATGAAAGCAAGAATACAAGCCACAGCAGCAACAACTGTTAATAAATAAATTGTTCCCGTTTCTTTTAATGCTACTAAAACAACACCAGTAGCAAGACCTGTAAACACACCTGCAAACAAACCTTGCACCGCAAAATACATTGCAGAATGGGCGATGCCAGTTTCTTTTTCTTCCTTACTTGCAAGATATGATGGAATCGAGTAAGCAACTGAGAATAGTGATCCCACCGCAAATGAACATACAATACCAGAGGCAAGTCCAAGTATTAGTTTAGTTGTACCATTATCTATAAATTTACAGCCAAACATCATAAGCATTCCTACCGCAAATACAATTAGAGTATAACCGAAAGAAAAGCCAAAGCCCTTTTTTCTAGTCAAATAATTATATAATATTAGCGTAAAAGGTACAGGAGCGAAAGATGCGGCCATGATAATTGACATTGATAATTTATGATATGAGAAAAACTCATTAATTCCACCTAAGAATAGTTGTACACCAAAGGTCATAAATGAATAAACTAGCATCCAAATTATAAATGTTTTGTTTTTAAATGCATATGCAATTGATTTAACTAAACTTACTGTTTTAACTTTTTCAGTATTTTCATTTCTATTATCATCACCTTTAATCATGAAAAGAGGAATTAGCATTGTTAAAACAAAAGGCAAGAAAATTAAGGCAACTATTTTAATTTTAATCTTCATACCAATAAATACTGGAATTAATGCATATCCTAAAATGAAATAGAAAATATCACAAACTGATTTTACATTTGATAAAAATAAACGATCTTTTTCATTATCAACTATTTCAGAAAATGTTGCATAGTACGTAACCATTGTTAATGTATAGAATGAGTAAAAAATACATAAAAATACTCCATACATAACTGTGTTAAACATTGTAGCAGTATTATTCATAGGAAGTAACATGCCTAGATATGCAAGAATCATTGGAATCATACCGATTAAGATAGCGGGTCTTCTTTTACCCCATCTAGTTTTTAAATTATCAGTAAATGATGCCATAGGAACATCAATAATACCATCAATAATTTTAGCTATCACAACAATAATACTCCATACCGCCGCAATAACTAAATTTTCTTTGCCAAAGGTCCACACACCAATATCTTCTTGATTAAACCCACCAGTAAGTAATGCACTACAAATATATGAGCCCATTATCAAATTTAACATATTTACGCCCATACCTGAGCATCCGTAAAGTATAATTTTCCATTTAGAATTCAATTTTTTCATATGAGTCTCCTTTTAATGTTTTGAGAAATGCTAATGCATCTTTTCTACCAAGTTCGATTAAATGTCTAATATTATTCGCATTAAACATAGCACAATTACCTGTATCTTCGGTTGGAGTAATCATTGTGATATCTAGATTATCGCTACATTTTAATTTTAATTCACTTGTCGAAACTCTAATGCAAAAGAATTTATGATATCCCTTATCTTCCATCATTTTAATCGGCAAATTATCATATACACCGCCATCAGTAAATCTCTTATTATCTATTTCCATCGGCGTGAATATAAAGTTATTAGCACTTGCGGCTATATATTCAGCTAGTTTTCCTTTTCTTACTTCATCCGCCATTAATTCATATGGGACAAACGAAAAATACTCTAATAAGGTTTTACCTTGGTTCCTATTAAACATCATTCTTGCCATTGTTGTAAGAGGAAATAATAGAGACATTCCTCCTTCAAATACCAAACTTTTATAATTAGGTATTTCTAGTGTAACAAATCCAAAATCAGTTTTGCTTTCTCTAATTTTTTCTTCATCTACATTTTTCATTACTAATTCACGATATAGTTTGGAAATTTCTTCACGTTTTTTTTGAGGATGAGACCATTCAGAAATTATGAAACTTAGAGTCGTAATATCAAATAATGATTCTTTTTTATAAATTTTATCAGTTAACTCATCAAGGCGTGGTTCGTTAAACATTTCTTTGGCAGACAAAGTTTCCCAAAATTCTTTCATTCTTTCTATTCCACCAGATAGATATAAGGCACAATTTAAAGAGCCAAATGATGTACCTGATACAGCATCAAAACTAAAACCTGCTTTGGTCAAGACATCTAACACTCCAAATTGGTAGGCACATTTAACTCCACCACCTTCTAACACTAAACAACACTTTTCTTTACTACTCATATTATTCAAGTGATATCATTAAATTATGAACATTATTATCAGTCTCAATAACATCAATATCAATTAAACCAACAACACTATGAATTCTTGATTTTATATTTTTAATATCTTCTTCTGATACATTTTTACCTACAAATATTGTCATAATATCTTTTTTCTCTTTTTTAATTAGTTTTGTGGCAACATCCACTGTTAGTTCTATTAAATCAGTACTTATTCCAAGTAAATCTTTACCTTTAATCGCGATGTAATCATCTTTGTGAATATTACTATTTTCATATGAAGAATCCTTTACTGATTTTGTTATGATAAAACTAGTTATATTTTTGATTGCATCATTAATCGCTTCAATATTTTCTGCAATATTTGCTAACTCATAATCAATTAATGTTAGGGCCGAATAGCATTCTAAATAAGATTTAGTTTCAATACAAATTATGTTACTTTTATTGAACACTTGTGCAGATTGATTAACGGTTAAAATAACATTACTATTGTTTGGAAATACAATTATATTATCGGCATTAACTTTACTATAAGCATCTACAAAATCACTAACTGAAGGGTTACAAGTATCCCCACCATAAATTACATATGATGCTCCCATACTCTCAAATAGTTGTGCCATTTTCTTATCTGAAGCTACCACAACACTTGCTGTATTTTGGTGTTTTGCTTCTTCTTTTTTTGATTTTGGTTGAACTATTTTAGTCGTTTCTTGTACTTTATTATCATGTTGGACATCCATATTTTCTATTTTTAAAGCTAAAAACTCACCATATGTGTGACAATAGTCTAATACTTTTTCAGGAGTATGTGTATGAATATGAACTTTAACTTTATCATCATTAAGTGATGTTACAATTGAATTTCCAAATACACCAAGTACTTCTGTAAAATCATTAATATCAAACTTTTCAACATCAACTTTATCACTTAATAATTGAATTAGAAGTTCTGTACAATACCCAAACTCAAATTTACTGTGACTATTAAAAATTGAATAATCTACATATACTGCTTGATGGTTGGATTGATATGGTTCTACAATTTCACCTTTTATGCTCATATCCATTCCTTCAAAAATGTAAATTAAACCTGCACCACCACTATCAATTACGCCAGCTGACTTTAATACATGTAATAAGTTAGGGGTATTTTCTAGTGAAACTTTTGCTTGATTTATAAATAAAGAAATGATTTGGTCTATCGTTGCAATTTTTTCACCTTGAATACATTTTGCAACATATTCAGTGGCTTCACGCATAACTGTAAGCATCGTTCCTTCGACAGGAATTGCTACAGCTTTATATGCATATTCAACACCTTTTTCCAAAGCATGAATAAACTGTATAGCACCGACTTCCTCATAATCAGAAAAATAATTACATATTCCCTTTAAAAATTGTGATAAAATTACCCCTGAATTACCCCGAGCGCCAAGTACTGCACTTTTTGAAAAAAGCATAGCTATTTCAGAAAGATTAGTTTTATCAACACCACTAATTGCTGAATAACCATTTTGAAGTGTCATTAGCATGTTTGTTCCCGTATCACCATCTGGAACAGGAAATACATTTAAATCATTTACTTCTTTACAGTGTATTGATAAATTATTTAGCCCGTTTAAGATAAGTTGTTTATATAAGGTTCCATTTAAAGTATTCATTTTAATTGTCCTATTCTTAGTCTTTATTTTTGTAAAATTGCATTCATTACTTCATTTTCTTTGACAAGCCCTGCCGAAATTTTATCACCTAAATAATTAACAGAAATCATCCCATCACCTATATTAGTAGCACAACTACAATATATTTCTGATACAAAAATGTGTTTGCATTTAATTTCTTTTTCTAATCTATTTTTAAGTTCATTAGCTGCTTCAAATCTTTCTGAATGAGCAATGAAAATATATTGTTCTTCAGGATTAACAATTGTTCTTTTCACATATTGAACGGTTACATCTAAAGCTTTATTAATACCTTTTACCTTAGTAATTACCGAAGTATACCCTTCAGGACTATAATCTCCCATTGGCTTTATTCCCGCAAATGATCCAAAGACAGCTTTACCCATTGAAATTCGACCACGTTTTGCAGCAAAAAATAAATTGTCAATTGGCCCCATTTGGTGCACTTTATACTTGTTGACTTCAAGCCAGTCAATAATTTCATCCATTGTTTTACCTTGTCGTTTTAATTCATGAGCATAGGCAACAAGAAGTCCAAATCCCATTGATACACGATAAGAATCAACACAATATATACGGCAATCAGGATATTTTTCTTTCAAATTGTTTGCTGCAACAACCGCAAATCTATATGTTGCACTAATTGTACTTGATAAAGATATACTTAAAATATCATACCCTTCTTTAATATAACTTTCAAACTTTTTATAGTACTCTTCACTATTAGATGGAGATGTTGATATTCCACTATTTTTACGGGATAGTTTTGCATAAAATTCTTTTGAGCTCATAAAGTCCCATTCTAATTTAGTAGTAATTTCTCTACCATCTGGTAGATGTAAGTGTCCTGTCACATAGTCAGTCATATCAAAATAATCACGACATTCTTTTGATAGGTCACAACCATTATCAGCAAGTATTACAAATTTTCTCATACCTATTACCTACTTTTCAGTTGAACAAAAAGTAACTTCCTTTCCATAAAAATAAACACTAACAGTACCAGGCCCAACTGATGCTCCAACAATTGGTCCAATGTATTCAATTAAGAATTCAATGTCCTTAGCGGCAGGTACAGCTTCAATAATCATATTTTTTAATTCAAGAGCATCGTCTAAACAATCTGCATGACTAATGCCTATCATTTTTTTATCTTCATTTGTATAATTTTCAACAAACATTTCAACAATTGTTTTAAGAGAAGTTAATCTTCCTCTTACTTTTTTTATTGCCACATTTTGCCCTAATGTATCGGAAATAATAATTGGTTTGATTTTTAAAATTGAACCAAATACCGCACTTGCTGCAGTTACGCGACCTGCACGTTTAAGATAGTTCAAATCTTCAACAGTCGCAATTTGATTTACTTCCTGTTTGTGTTTTTCAAGATATTCTACTATTTCTTCGATGGTTTTTCCCTCACTTCTCATGATGGATGCATCTATACACATTAAGCCTAAGCCTAAACTTGAGTTTCTACTGTCAACACAATATATTTTTGCATCAGGATATTTTTCTTTTAATTCTTCACAAGCTCTAATGCTGCCATAATATGAACTTGACAATGCTGAAGAACATGAAATTGATAATACATCATTACCTTTTTTGATTTCTTCTTCAAATTTTTCAAGGTATACTTCCATATTTACTTGAGCGGTTTTGAATCTTGTACCATTACGCATTGCATCATAAAATTCTTTTGCAGGCATATACTCCCAGTCAAGGCTTGCAGGTATATCTTTGTCATCATATAAGACACGCATTTCTAAATATTCGATATCATATTTATTTCTTAATTCGTTATTTAAATCGCTACATGAATCAGTAATAATTGTTATTTTTTTCATATGTCCTCCATAATTTGCATTTTTTCAGCATTTTACTTATTATTATAGCATATTATACTGTAAAAAGCAAAAAAATTGTTTGAATCGACCAATTCTTACAAAAATTAACTTTTGTAGCCTTTCTAATGGTTTGACAAAGAACTTACTTTACGATATAATATTATCAATTTAGGAGGAAAAAATGCCACTTTATGTAATAATTTCAATAATTATTGGTTCTATATTAGTATTATCAATAATTTCATATTTTATTTTTACTTTTTTTCTTGCAAGAAAAATTTATTTAAAGCATCTTCATCGTAAAGACAAAGACACATGGGGAAGACATTGTTCATGGATGACCAACAAACTTCAAGTTAGAATGTATGAGATTGGCCTTGAATGGGGAGAAAAAAATAAAGGTTATAAAAAAGATGTTCACATCATAAATGAAGGATTAAACCTTTATGGTGAATATTTTGATTTTGGCTATGACAAAGTTGCTTTCATCCATCAAGGTAGAACTGAAGCATGTATGTATTCTTATTTCTTCGCCAAACCTTATCAAGATGCAGGTTACAACATCTTGGTTATTGATCCTAGAGCGCATGGCTATAGTGATGGAGAATATAACACAATAGGTTTTGAAGAATGCAAAGATGTTATCGCATGGGCTAATTTCTTACATGATACCTACCATATAGATACCATTGTTATGCATGGTATATGTATTGGTTCTGCGGCCGCATTATACGCAATGATTAGGCAAGATTGCCCTAGCAACATTAAAGCTTTAATTGCTGAAGGAATGTACCCTGACTTCTATGATTCATTTAAAAATCATATGATTGTTGATAAACGTCCACTCTTTCCTGTCCTTCAAGAATGTGATTTTTGGATGCGTCATTTCACGCATCACACTATGAAATATGGTCCAAAAGATTGCATTGATAAACTTGATAAACCACTATTACTTTTACATAGTAAAGAGGATTTATACTCACTACCTGCAAGAGCTCAAGAGCTTTATGATAGGTGTGGTAGTAAATCCAAAAAACTTGTATGGTTTGATAAAGGTGCTCACTCTCATATTCGTGCGGTTACACCTGAATTATATGATAAAGCAATTCAAGACTTCTTAAAAGAAAATAATTTATAGGAAATAATCATCAAGAAAAAAGTGTATTTTTTGTACTAACAATACAAGAAATACACTTATTTTTTTATATGCTTTCTTTATTCTCTTTATTATAAAAGAACACAGAAGGAAGCATAAGAATAACAAATAATCCTAAAAATACCACAAAATCTATAAGGCTACTAGTGTCTTGATAAACTATCAATTGATACAAACCAGTGCCACAGAAGGTGAAAAATACTGATCCTATAATCGCAAAGCAAGGCATTATGAATCGCTTTAGGACCCCTAAATCCTTAAAGTTTTTCATAATATAAATATACATAGCAATATAAACTGCATAAATAATTGCACAGACAATCTCATCCATAGCACCTAAATGGCCAAATAACCATACATCATGCATTGCAAGATACCATACACCAAGCATTAAAATTATGCATCCATACCCATATAGACATGATAATAACGATACATTTTTGTTCTTTCCTAACTTAGAAAAATTCTGAGGAGAGATTCCATGACCACGGCATGACATTGTATACATACCGCGACAACATCCAATTGAAACGCCATTTACAGTTCCAAGGCAAGAAACTAAAATAAAGAAAGCAAATACAGTTCCCCCAAATTTTCCCATTAGCATTGTAAATACTGCTATTGGAGCATTTTCATCTTCATTAATTGTACCAGCATTACCTAAAAAAGCTGATAATGAAATGTAATAGATGATATAAAACACCAAAATGGCTATTGTTCCACCCACTAAAGCTCTTGGAAGATTCTTGTGTGAATCCTTTAATTCCGCATTGATGGCTGTTGCACAAACCCATCCTTCATATGCAAAAGCCGTTTTTTTAATGGCATCTCCAAAATTAACCACATAACCAGGAGCGGGATTTGAGAGTGCTTCAATCATAGTGCTATTACTTTTAGGAATAAATGAGGCGAAAAGACCAGCTATTGCGATAATACCTATTGGTAATAATTTAATTATGGTTGCGGAAATTTGAAATTTTGAGGATATAATTGGTGAAAAATAATTCATTAAAATGATTAAAGTTACTAAAATAAATGCAAACAAGAAATTTTGCCAATCAGTTAGGCCAACATTTAATCCTAACATTTTAAAGAAATAAACACCTGCAAACAGTGAAACAATTGCTGCAATAATAGGATAATAAAAAGTTGTAATAAGCCAAGCAAGATAGTATCCTATTTTTTTATTAGTTGCAGTTTCAACATAGTCAACTACACCATTATACTTTGTTATTTTAGTTGCGAATATCGCAAAACAAAAGCCCGAGGCAATCATAATAATACCGCCAATAAACCAGGCTAGCAGAGATATTCTAAGATCACCGCCAGATAGTTTCAAAACACCTCCAGCCTTTAAGAAGACACCAGAACCAATAACTATCCCCACGACCATCGCTATCCCTGTCCATAACCCGTATTGTTTTTTTATATTATTCATAAAATCCTTCTTTCAATTATTCTTTTATTTTTAAGAATCTTCCAACGAAATTATATAATTCTCATTAATAATTTCGCTTATAATTGCATTATAGTTATAACCTTTTAGAGTCGAAAAGTATACATAAAGTTCTTTTATACTCTTATCCTCTTTAACTGATTTATTGTGAAAGAAAACTTTTTTAATATTTCCACCACTATTTTTTATTTTATCATATAATTCTTGTTCTTTGTCGGCTAGTATTACAACATCTATACGGTAAATTCGATGTTTTTCAACATATTTTCTTCCTATTCGTCTAATTAAAAGAGCACAAGGAAAAACAACTACCGTTGTAACACAAGCAATAATATAATTAGAAACTCCACCCATACCAACTAAAAGACCAATGGCAGCTGATACCCATAATAAAGCAGCTGTTGTAATTCCTTTTGCGGCACCCTTATTATGTAGAATAGTACCTGCTCCTAAAAATCCTATACCTGGTACTATTTGGGCAACAATTCTTGAAGTATCTAATCCATATTGAGTATCTGGACTCATATTTTTTAAGTTCATTGCAATCAAATTTACTTGTACAAGTGCGAATAGACAAGACCCCATTGATACTAGCATAAAGGTTATAAAACCTGCTGGTTTATTTTTTAGTTCTCTTTCAAGTCCTATTACCGCACCTAAAGTCATTGCTAGTACAACTCTTGCTATTTGTTCCCATATTTCTACGTTATATCCATCTGCGAATATTGTCAGTTCATCCATATTTTTCTCCCGTTTCATTTTAATATATGAGATAATTATACCATTATCTACAAATTTCACAAAATAATTTGCATTATTTCTATAATGTTTATAAACAAAAATTATAGGCTATGTATTTTTAAGAACAATATTAATAAAACTTCATGCAAAAAGTTCCATAAAAACATATTATTAAAAAAATTAGAAAAGGCAATCATAGTTAGATACTAGATATCTAGCCATAATTGCCATTTCATTTAAAATATTAAGTGTTGTTAAAAACTTTGGGGAAAAGTAAAGCCAATTATAATGTACCACTTTTTCGCCTTTATCAAAAATGGTACATATATAAATGCATTTATTGTGCAATTTTGCTGAATTTTATCAATTTTACAATATACTTGTTTATTAACTATTAATATAAACTTCAGACATTTTCGTCTTATTTTAGAAAGATATAAAGTATCAAATGTATCTTTTTACAGTAATAACCTTCAATATAGAACTAAAAATGGTTTTAATTTTTTAAACATCCAATAGGAACTACAAAAACACCATCATCTCTTTTATATCCGTACTTAGTTCCTGTAATAACTATTTTCAAATCAGGCAATCTTAATTTACATTGTTTTTCAGATCGATTATATGCACTCACTAATCTTTCAATTTCACATAAATGCTTTGCTCCGTCATCAATTTCATGTTCACCAAGTTTAAACTCTATTAATGCATACCTTCCGTCATTTAAATGTAAAACACAGTCAGCTTCTAATCCGTATCTATCGCGATAATATGATACTCTACCATCAAATGATTGTGAATATATTTTTAAATCTCTTATGCATAAAGACTCAAATAGAAATCCTAATGTTTTAAAATCTCTATCAAAATATTCAGGTGAAATACCCATTGCAGCTACTGCAATAGATGGATCAATTAAATTTCTTTTTTTAGATGAACGAATAGCAGTTTTAGATCTAATAGCAGGACACCATGGTTCAATATCATCTATTATAAATAATTTATTTAAATCTTCAATATAAGAATAATAAGTCGGTTCTGATATATCATAGTTAGCTGCAACATCCCCGTAAATAGTTTTTGTTTCAGCAAGTGTACAAATATTTCTAGAATAAGATCTTAGGATTGCTTGAGCAATTTGAGGATTTCTTTTTATATTTGAAATTTTATTTATGTCAACAGAATATGTTTGTATGAATAAATCTTTTGCAATTTCCAATTTGACTTTATCTTTTTTCAAGTTTAACGAACGTGGCCAACCACCTCTACATATTGCAAAAATCAAATCATCTATTGTTAGATTGGAAATACATCCTTCAAAAGAATTAGGATCATTAAACAAATCAATAAGTGAAACTTCTCCATTAGATTCACTTGATTCATAAAGACTCATTGGTAACATTTTTAGTCTAGAAATTCTCATTGTGCCAGTATGAGGTGTGTCAACTTCTTGCGATGAGGATCCAGTTAATATATACATACCAACATCACATGTATCATCAATTGATTTTCTAATAGCACCCCAAATTTTCGGAGCATCTTGCCATTCATCAAAAAGAATTGGCTTTTCACCCTTTAAAAGTTTTGATGGCATTGTTTCTGCAACTTTTAATAAAGATTCCCTATTATCTTCATCTTCAAATTCAATTATAGTATTTGAAATTTGCTTTGCGGTTGTTGTTTTTCCACATCCTTTTGGTCCAACAATCAATGCAGCACCAAATGCATCTAATTTTGTTTTCAAAAGTTCATCAGTAATTCTCTTCTTGTAATCCATAAAATCACCTCTTACATTAGTATTATACATTATTAATAATTAAATGTAAAGCATTTTGTTTAAGAGATTTGTGAAATTTTACTTAATAGATTTGTGGTACTTTGATTAAGTAATTTGTCTTTTACGTTTGATTGTATAAAAATTTTACAAACAATACTATTCTTATTAACAATTTAAAAGACCAAATTAAAATTTGATAGTACCTACTGTTTCATCACATCATGAATGATACGTGCTTTAATAAGAAAAATAAGTTAACCGTTTTGATTTCCACCATTATCTCTTATAGGTTCGAATTCCGTAAAACAATGGTTCGAGTCAGTGGTCAGTCACCCCTATTGTTTAAATCTAAATGTTTCATATTCGTATAAAAAAATAAGGTATTCTAACCATTTTTAGTTAAAATACCCTATAAAACGCAAAAAAAATAAGCCTTGCTAGAAGACTTATAGACTTCAAAAAATGGTGATCTGTACGGGATTCGAACCCGTGAGTGCATGCGTGAAAGGCATGT